>JANYLL010000109.1 GCA_025357895.1 Ignavibacteriota bacterium | reverse complement strand
GATGCTGTAATGATTTCGTTTTCAATAAACTTTCTGATACAAAAATACGATGCTGCCCTAAGAAAAGTATTACGCCTTTACTATCTTTTCGTTATAATATCTTAATGGCAGGGTAAAAAACTGATGAACAATAGTATTTTTCATTATTGATCTACCATGAAACCTATTTTTTTTAAATCTCCGGTTGAATTTCGCAAATGGCTTGTGAAAAACCATGCAACGGAAACAGAGCTTTATGTCGGTTTTTATAAAAAACATACCGGCAAGCCTACTTTGACCTGGTCTGAATCCGTGGATCAGGCGCTTTGCTTCGGCTGGATAGACGGAATCCGCAAGAGCATTGATGATGAAAGTTATCAAATTCGTTTTACTACACGCAAACCAAGAAGCAACTGGAGTGCGGTGAATATCCGAAAAATTGAAGAGCTTACAAAACTTGGGCTCATGCAGCCTGCAGGGGTAGCTGCATTTAGTTTGCGGGAAGAAAAAAGATCGGAGATCTATACGTATGAAAGAATGCCACATGAGTTAAGTCCGGAATTTTCCAAAAAATTCAAAGCAAATAAAAAAGCCTGGACCTACTTTCAGGCATTGGCTCCTTGGTATAAGAAGCATGCGATCGATTGGGTAATGCGGGCAGTTAAGGAGGAAACAAGCTATAGGAGGCTTGCAACTCTAATCAAAGATTCCGAGGAGGGCAGAAAGATCCGTCCGCTCAGTTACGATAAAAAGCCCAAAGCAAAGCAATAAGGATTCTTCGGGACACTTTCCAGCTTCATCTGCGTTAATAATACCTATGACCGTAACCGAATTACAAACCCGTAAGGCTGAACTTCTCAAATCGTTAGAGGCGACAACTTCTGCTGCTGACCTGGAGTCATTCAAACTTGCCCATATCGTCCGCAAGGGAAGCATTGCTGCTCTCTTTGATGATCTGAAGAATGTACCAAAGGAGATAAAGCCCGAAGTGGGGAAGGCGCTGAATGAATTGCGTATTTCCGTGGAAGAAAAATTCAAGAATAAAGAAACAGCGCTTGGCGGGCCAATTCATGAGAAAGCAGATACGCTTGACCTTACTATGCCTTCGCGACCTCTTACCGTTTCCGAGCCCGGGCATGAGCATCCGCTGAATAAGACATTGGATGAGATGGTCGGAATATTTGTCAACATGGGTTTTGATGTTGCTTATGGACCTGAGATCGAAGATGATGAGCATAATTTCGAAAAGCTTAACTTCGCTCCCGATCATCCTGCGCGCGATATGCAGGATACGTTTTTTATTAAACCAAGCAAAGATTGGAAACCCGAAAGCGGTGAAAAACCCGTATTGCTTCGCACGCATACATCTCCGGTTCAGGTGCGGCTCATGGAATCAGGGAAGTTGCCGATCCGCGCCGTGATGCCAGGCAGAGTTTATCGTAACGAAGCGATCAGCGCGCGAAGTGCAGCATGTTTCTACCAGCTTGAAGGTCTGGTGATCGATAAGGGAGTTTCGATGGCGGATCTGAAAGGCATACTCCTATCTTTTGCCAAACAATTTTATGGAGATGATACGAAGATCCGTCTTCGTCCCTCGTATTTTCCTTTTACCGAGCCAAGCGTAGAAGTTGATGTAAGCTGTTATATCTGTGGCGGTAAAGGCTGTCGTATCTGCAAAAGTTCTGGCTGGCTGGAAGTTCTGGGAGCAGGAATGGTACATCCGAACGTACTTCGTGATTGCGGAATCGACGCGGAAATTTATACAGGATATGCCTTTGGTATGGGCATTGACCGCACGGCGTTGATGCGTTACGGGATCAATGATATAAGGTTTTTTACTGAGAATGACTACCGTTTTTTACGGCAGTTTTAAGATGTATTTTTTTTTATTGTCATTCCTCACATTGCTTTTTTCGCTCCGCTCAAAAATCTCCGTTCGGAATGACAAAACGACCTCACTATCGATTTTCAATTAATACAATTTTTCTCACTGATTCTCTGTTACTTTAATCATTAACAATGCCCTAATTTCTTATGCTGCCACGTTTTCATCATCTTTTCACACTTGCTGTGATTGCCGCCCTGATAATTTCCGGCTGCAAAAGTGCTTCAACCGATTCGAATAATAATAACACCATTCATAATAATATAGGAGATACTGTTCCCGCCACCGGATCATTTTATAAATATGAACGATCACAATTAGATGTAAACGGAAATATTATTTTAACCTCCAGAATTCCTAATATTTCTGCAAGTATTAATAATACCGGACAGAGCATACTCGGAAAAAGCAATGTCTATACGGTCAATGATGATCTCGATAGTGCGTATTTCACGTATGAATCGAATAGCGACGTATCGATGTATCTTGTGAATCCCGGCTATTATTTAATCAATAATCCGCCGCCGGGAGTCAACCCTGTCGATGAAACGCTGCAGGCGATCGAGAACGTAGTTTTCCATAATTGGATCACACTTCCTATTGCAACCAAGAGTACGATAACTACGGCTGATCAGACTCCAAGTTTTACGATCAACGGGCAAACAGTGCTATCGAATATTCATACGGTGATAGAGTATATCGATTCAAGCGATATCATCGTTAAAGATACGAAAGAGGCACTTGCAGTCAGACATTGTAAAATCACTATTACCGCACAACTTTCTTTTGCGAATGACCATGAAGTTCTGACTCACACCCGGAATATATGGTTTGCGCCGAAGATCGGCTATATTGCGCAGGAAATCGTACGGACAGATATGCCGGCAATTCCCGTTTATGTTATTCCCCGCGATACCTCTGCAACAATAAAGGTGCTGACATCGTATAAATTTTATTAGTAAGGTTTATTGACATTTAACTTTTTTTTACTTTAGATATGAATAAAAAAATATTCTCACATTTTCTTTTCGTGTTGACGATCACTGTTTCAAGTGGTTTTATCATTGCAGGCTGCAGCTCTTCGACTACTACACCGCCAACTACTACTCAGGGCAATGTCTCACCGAAGACGGGAAGTACCTATTCTTACGCAATGTATAAAGACACTGCGGGTACTAAAGTACCGAATAGTGATACGACATTTACAGCAACAGTAACTGCAGATAACATGCAGTTCTTCGGGCAGAGCAGCGTTTACATGGTAATTGACGATGGAGATACGACATATTTAACGTATGCATCGAATAAGGACGTGATGGTCTATTATCAAACTTCCGGCCTTACAGGAATATTTCAATCGATCGGGGATGCGGTTTTTCATCGTTGGATCAATCTTGGAATATCTTCCAAAACAACAGGAGTTAAGGTGCTTGATACTGCTTTAAACGTGATGGTTGGGGGTTTTTCTGTGCCTGCAAAAGTAACGTTGATCAGCGATTATATTGGAGATACAACTGTCACCGTCGGTACCGAAGCCTTAGTAACGAATCATTGCAGGGTAACTGCAACTGCAGTTTCAAATACCCCTCTCTTGACTCCGGCTGTTACGTATATTAATCAGCGTGATATCTATTTTTCAACGAAGACCGGATATGCAGCAGAGATAACAACCCGTGAAGTAATTCCTTCTATTGCATTAGCGCAGGTAAAAGGCAGTACAACAGGTACTTTTAAGGTGCTTACCTCTTATTCCATAAAATAAAGATTTTATTTTTTTCATAACCCTGCCACTTTCCTCGAAGCGGCGGGGTTATTTATTTCTACCGTAAAGTGTTGTGGTGTTCGTTTGAAGTCGTATATTTGTTGTGAATCAGTAGGTCGGATTTTGTTGCCGGACCTCGCTGACGGACAAGAATATCCGTCCTACTATAAAAATGAAAATTTCTCTACGCTGGCTTTCCGATTATATTTCGTATCCTTATTCACCGAAGGAACTTGCGGATAAATTAACTGCGCTCGGAATCGAAGTCGAAGCCATTGAAGATTTCGCTTCAAAGTTTGCGAAGATCGTTGTCGGTGAAGTCCTCGAAGTCTCGCCGCATCCGAATGCGGATAAGCTGCGATTAACGAAGGTCACGATTGGAAGCGGTGAGCCGCTGAAAATTGTCTGCGGAGCGCCGAATGTCCGTGTTGGTTTGAAAGTTGCCGTTGCAACAATCGGTGCTGATCTTGGAGATGGATTCGTCATTAAGAAATCAAAAATTCGCGGCGAAGTAAGCGAGGGGATGCTTTGCTCCGAACGTGAATTAGGTCTTTCGGAAGATCATGAAGGCATTTGGGAATTGCCTGACGATCTGCAAATCGGCAAACTACTTGCCGAAGCGATCGGAAAAAATGATATTATTTTTGAAATCGGTTTGACACCAAACCGTGCCGATTGCCTGAGCCATATCGGAATTGCAAGGGAAGTTGCCGTGCTCACCGGAGGTGAAGTTAAGAAGCCAGCAATAGATAATAAATTCCTTACTTCATCAAAAACAAAAGTTTCCGATGCTGCGAAGGTAACGATCAGTGATTCAGATCTTTGTCCGCGATACGCTGCACGAGTTGTGCGTGGCGTGAAGATAAGTGAGTCTCCGGCCTGGTTAAAGCAAAAGCTTGAATCAGTCGGACTTCGCCCCCGCAATAACATCGTTGATATTACAAATTTTGTTTTGATGGAATGCGGTCATCCTCTTCATGCCTTCGACCTGAGTACTGTAAAAAATGCTCAGGTTATCGTCCGCCGCGCCGAAGGATTTGCGAAAAAATTTACAACGCTTGATGGTAAAGAGCGGCAGCTTGATCCTGCAACGCTTCTCATTGCTGATGCTGAAAAGCCTCTTGCAATCGCAGGAATCATGGGCGGCGAAAATTCCGAGATCACAAATACAACGACGGATGTATTGATCGAATCCGCATATTTTAATCCGACATCGATCCGCAGATCGGCGAAGAAGCTTGGTTTATCAACGGATGCATCTCATCGCTTCGAACGCGGAACAGATATTGAAAATGTGATCTTTGCCGTGGATCGAGCAGCTGCTTTGATCGCTGAAATTGCAGGCGGTGAAGTTCTAAGTGGTATCATTGACGAATATCCCCAAAAGAAATCACTAAAAACGTTCACCTTTCGCCCGGAGCGTGCTGCCCTCTTGCTCGGAGAAGAAATTGCCGAGCCAAAAATGGAAAGTATTTTTTCTTCACTCAGAATTGGTGTGCAAAAATCTAGGGCTTCATGGGATCTGACATCACCGAGTTGGCGTGTCGATCTTCAACAGGAAGTTGATGCGATCGAAGAGATAGCGCGCGTGATCGGATATGATTCACTTCCGGCAAACGAAAGCGACCGGATTCCGATGTTCAAAACTCGCAACGTTCTTCCAAAAAGAAAATTTGATTCCGATGTTCGTTCGCATCTTGTCGCCCTTGGATTTTCAGAGTGTATTTCAACTCCGATGCTTCCGAAAAAAGAGGCAGAGATCTTTCATGCGGATTCTATTGAGGTAATGAATCCGTTAACTGTTGAACTTGAACGTATGCGACCGAGCATCCTGCCGAATCTTATTGATATTGCACGTCGGAATGAGCGCTATGGTGCGCCGGGGCAGCGTTTATTTGAAATAGGAAGTGTATTTAAATATTCTGATGCCTCCCAGCTTGTCGCGCATACTTCAGAGCGAATGGAACTTGCGTTAATTTTGAAAGATGATCTCGAAGAAAAAAATCCGTATAATAGCGGGGAGCAAAAAGCGAATATCTTCTCCTTGCGCGGAGTTATCGAGCAGATCTTCAGTCGCTTGGGAATCGAAGTATCTGTGAGTTCATTCCCTGAAGCTTCGACACTTGGAAACTGGACGAATGCAAAAAAATATTTTGATGGCGGTGAAACGCTTACATTCACAAACGGAAAAGTGCTTCTTGGATTGGCGGGTAAACTTCATTCATCTGTTCAGAAGGCGTATGACCTTCGGACCGAAGCATTTGCTGCGGTGATAGATTATGATATGCTCCATAATCTTGCAAAAGAAAAAGCGATGAATCCGCCGGCAGTAAGAGTTCTGCCGAGATTTCCTTTAGTAGAGCGTGATATAGCACTTACACTTGCAAGGAATATCGCTGCATCAAAACTTATTGAAGAAGTTCGCTTGCTTGTACCAAAAGAACTTTTTGAAGATGTTCGTATCTTTGACGAATTCCAATCGAAAGAAATGAAAGCGGCTTCCGAGAGAAGTTTGGGGTTGCGCCTGATGCTCAGATCTGCGGATAGAACGCTTGAAGATGCAGAAGTTGATCTGATCGTAAGGAAAGTGATCGAGTCACTTACTTCGAAATTTTCAGCCAGATTACGTGCGTGACGATTAACCAACGACGAATGACGATCCACGACCATTATGCTTGATTCTAAACAACGCGAAGCCCAATTGCTCCAAGCCCGCGAATGGCTTGCACGAGCATTTGCAAGATTGGAAACGATCGTAGGTGTGTTGCCCGATCGTATCAAGCAGCTTGAATCTACGCGCGATAAATCCGCTCATCGTATAAAAGAGATCGAAGAGCTTTTGGAACGCGAACGCGCGATCACTTCTCAGCGTCAATCCCTGACCGACGGCGCTGCTGAAGAAGTTCATGCCCTTAATCAAAAATTAGAGAAATTAGAAAAACTTGCAGCTGAACGCGATAAGAAGATCTCCGAAGCAGAAAAAAATCTGACTCTCAAAGAAAACGAACTTTCTGCCTATGAAAAATCCCACGCTGACTCACTTGAACGTGAACAGAAATATACTGCAACGATCCAAAGTCTGGAAGAGGAAAGTGCTGCTATTGAGCGCCAGCTTGAATTGATGAAAGAAGAGCGCGAGAGTTTACAGAAGCAGCTTGGAGTGGTAGAAGAAAAGGATAATTCGTATGCACTGATGTTCACTCAGGATGAACGCCTGAGTTTATTGAAAACCGTCGATACGCTTATTGAGCGCGTCGATGCTCTTGCACATGTTGAACTAACTAAATAGGAGGCGTTATGTCAGAATCCGTTAAAGTAACAATTCTCGGAAGTGAGTACTCGCTTCGTACCAACGATGAAGCACTCGTAAAAGAACTTGCTGCCGAACTCGATACGGAATTAAAAGACCTTCAGCAAAAACTTCCCGGTAAACCGCCGACAACATTAGCCGTATTAACTGCGCTCAATATTTCCGAACAGCAAGTCCATGCACAAATGAATGAACTGCGTGATATCGAAAGGCTGGCAGGGGAGATAGAGAATTTATGCGATGCATTAGAGACTCGGTAGGCGGAGCTTTAGTCTGCGAACACTTACACGAGTGAAATATTCTCAAGGGGGCTAAAGCCCCGCACCTACCGCTTGGTACCTCTCTAACTTAAACGTCTCGCCCAGATATAATTTCCTGATCTGTTCATCGCTTGCAAGTTCTTCTGCCGTTCCGGATTTGTAAATCGTGCCGTCAATTAGGATGTAGGCTCTATCGGTGATCGAAAGCGTTTCATGGACGTTATGATCGGTGATGAGAATGCCGATGCCGCGTTCTTTTAATCTGATAACGATCTGCATTATTTCTTCGACTGTTATCGGATCAATTCCTGCGAATGGCTCATCGAGCAGAATATATTTCGGATTCGTTGCAAGCGCTCTTGCGATCTCGCATCTTCTCCTCTCGCCGCCGGAAAGCATATATCCTTTGGAATTGCGGATATTGGTGATCGCAAATTCTTCCATCAATGCTTCGGCTTTTTGCTTGCGGGCTTTTTTATCAAGCGGCATTAATTCCAAAACAGCAAGAAGATTTTCTTCGACGGTCATCTTCCGAAAGATAGAAGCTTCCTGGGAAAGATAGCCAATGCCTTTTCGTGCGCGGGCATACATCGGAAGCGGCGTGATGTCTTCGTCATTCAAAAATACTTTACCGCCATTCGGTTTGATGAGACCGGTTATCATATAGAACGTCGTCGTCTTTCCGGCGCCGTTAGGTCCGAGCAACCCTACGATCTCACCGGGAGATACGGATACGCTTGAATCTTTAACGACTGTGCGCTTGCCGTATATTTTTTTCAGATGTTCGGAATAGAGTTTTTCCATTAGTAATAAATATTATTTCACGAACTCCTTTGGCGTCCATGATAAGATCAGATCTTCTTTTTTCGGTCGCAGCTCGATATGCCGTTCATAATTTCCCAGACGAAAAGCTGCGCCGCGATCTTTTACATATCGCTCAGGCCAAAATTCTCCCTCAGTGCCTGATAGAACAGCGACTCGCTTCGGAGAATTATTTTCGAAATCAATGCGAAGGCTATCTCCGCTTGAGCGATTAAATCCACTTGGTTTATCATCTGAAGTGATAAAATAAATAGAAAGCGCATTATCCACTGCGATCAACGTTCGCACCGTGTCCTTAACAATAAAGAGTGTCATTTTCTGAGATGAGAGTTGGTTGACTCTTCCTTTTACCGTTGAATCTTTATATGGATCTGTTGCAAAAGCATGCCCGAACGCAATTACATGATCGAGTTTTTTGCCTTTCTGGTATGTCACAATGCTATCACCATCGATCTCCGTACTATCATACCACATATTCTGTTTATTGTTACCATAGATCCGCATCATGCTATCGCGCTGCGAATAATATAACTTTCCGCCAATAGCTGAAAAATTTGCGCGAAAGAGTTTGACGCTATCCGTTGCTATAAAATGAGCGCTATCTCCCTGGAAAACTTCCATCACAAGCGATTTGATCCGAAGAGTATCGTAAACTGCAATGGCAATGCCGGTTGCCGTATCCCTTTTGAGTGAGGAATCGATAATAAAAAGAAGAGGGTTTTTCGGAACGATAGAATATCCTAATTTACTAAAGCGTGCAAGCGTATCACCGAATTGGATCGTATTATTCTGTATTGAATATGCTTGCACATTTCCTGATGCCGTAAGCAGACCAAGCGGCTTTGAATCAAAAAGGTATTGGCTTATTATAATAAGTGAGTCGTTACGTGCCTCGACATTTCCGCGCGCAATCGTTTCGCCAACTGTTTTAGCATTCGTCACTTCATCGGCTTTCAATGTTCCCGAATCCGATTTCACGAACACATTTCCTTTGGCTATAGATGTTTGCGTTGAGCGAAAATAGGACAGATCATTCGAAGTAAGCACGGTCTTTTCCTGTGTTGCCCTGACGAATTCATGAAAATCTGCTCGTTGGAAATTAAGATCGTATGTTGCCCATCGCGAAGTAATATTCGCATCGCGGTCGGAAAATTTTACGCCTTTATCTGCGCGTGCAATGCGCGTGTTCATATCGTAATGGATAAAGGGCGCTTCGACGGAAAGCGTATCCTGACGTATTAGGACATTGCCGTAAAGATCAATTAGATGTTGAAGGGGATATTGAATTGCGCTATCCGCTTTACCGAAGATCGAACCATCGTGAAATCTGAAATGTCCCACGAAACGTACTTTATCGCTTGAGCCTATCTGCTGGTCGGCAGTGATTTCAACCTGATTTTGTGCGAATATTACGCCTGAGAAGAAAAAAGTGCAGAAAAAGAAAAGTATTTGAATATAAAAAAAACGCGGCACAGATCGTGGGCAGTGCTCGTTTAATAATTTCGAATATATACCTAAAGAGTTCAAGAATTATTTTTTGCGGTAGCCGCAGGGCTTTAGCCCGCGAATGCGTTTCTCATTTTGAGATTCACGCGGGCTAAAGCCCGGCGCCTACCAATGATCGGATATCACTAACTATAATATTATGGCAATCAATCCGAACAAGCTTACGGTAAAAACGCAGGAAGCGTTACAAGCGGCGGTAGAAATCGCCGGAAATTATGGAAATACGCAGGTCGAACCCGAGCATTTGCTTGCGGCATTAGCGCAGGATGGCGAAGGCGTCTTTGTTTCTGTGCTCAGAAAGATCGGAGTAAATATTGATCAGATCCGCATTAAGACGAATACTCTTTTAGAAAAACTTCCGAAGGTCGGGGGCATTGCTTCGGCAAATACTTTCGCATCTCCTGCGCTCAATAAACTTTTTGATACAGCGCGCAAAGAAGCCGAAGCGCTCAAAGACGAATACACTTCTACAGAGCATTTACTGCTTGCAATTATCGAAGAAAAATCTGAAGCATCGCGTTTATTAAAAGATCAGGGCGTCACCAAGGATGCAGTGCTGAAAGCATTGCAAGCCGTGCGCGGCACTCAGCGCGTCACCGATGCAAATGCAGAAGAGCGGTATCAGTCGCTTGAAAAATACGGACGCGACCTGACTGCGCTCGCAGAAAAAGGAAAGCTCGATCCTGTAATCGGACGCGATGAAGAGGTGAGGCGCGTTATGCAAGTCCTGGCGCGGAGAACAAAAAATAATCCTGTGCTTATTGGCGAACCGGGTGTCGGCAAGACGGCGATCGTCGAAGGAATTGCAGGAAGAATAGTAAGTGGAGATGTTCCTGAAACATTAAAGGGCAAACGGCTGATCGCACTTGATATGGGTACGCTTGTGGCAGGTACAAGTTTTCGCGGACAATTCGAAGAACGGCTGAAAGCCATCGTAAAAGAAGTTGCAGAATCCGAAGGAGAAATAATTCTTTTCATTGATGAACTTCATACACTTATCGGAGCAGGCGCTACACAAGGCGCAATGGATGCAGCAAATATTTTAAAGCCTGCTCTTGCCAGAGGTGAACTTCGCACCATCGGCGCAACAACGCTCGATGAATACCGCAAGCATATCGAAAAAGACGCTGCGCTGGAACGCCGCTTCCAGCCTGTATTTGTCGGCGAACCGACGGTGGAAGATACGATCTCTATTCTGCGCGGACTCAAAGAAAAATATGAAGTGCATCATGGTGTGCGCATCAAGGATTCTGCGCTCGTTGCTGCGGCGCAATTATCATCGCGTTACATCAGCGACCGCTTCCTTCCCGATAAAGCGATCGATCTTGTCGATGAAGCCGCAAGTAAATTGCGCATTGATATTGACTCAATGCCGGTTGAACTTGATCAGCTTGAACGAAAGATCCGACAATTAGAGATCGAGCGGGAAGCATTGAAGAGGGAATTAGCAGCGTAAATTATTACGAATTACGAATTAGAAATTACGAATTCTGCTAACGACTAAAGACTAACGACTGCCCCATGAATCCAAACATCAACCGCATCCTTAAAGAAAAGATTATCGGCATCATTCGCCTCAAAGATACTTCGCGCATCGTCGAATATGTCGAGCGTATGGTAAGCGGTGGCATAACTATTTTTGAAGTTACGCTGAACTCGCAGAATGCGTTTGAATGCATCGAACTGCTTATTCAGAAATTTCCGCAATGTCTTATTGGCGCTGGGACGGTCATTGGCCGTAAAGCGGCGGAATCAGCGATCACTGCCGGAGCGAAATTCATGGTCAGTCCTATTAATGACGGAAAGATGATCACCGTTGCCCGCGAACATGCCGTGGTTTCTATCGGTGGGGCGTTCAGCCCGACCGAAGTATGGGAAGCGCATACGAACGGCGCAGATTTTATTAAGCTTTTTCCGCTAACCGGAATCGGTCCGAATTACATCAAAGCGCTGCGCGGTCCTTTTCCCGATATTCGTTTTATTCCGACAAATGGAGTAACAATAGAGAACATGAATGATTTTTTTAAAGCCGGCGCAAGTGCAGTGGGCTTAGGTTCAGTGCTGATCAATGATGATGATGTAGCGCATACAAGATTTGATGAAGTTGAAATGAGAGCACGAAAGGCAATAGCCTCGGTAGCCGCAGGGCTTTAGCCCGCGAACGCAA
>JANYLL010000391.1 GCA_025357895.1 Ignavibacteriota bacterium | reverse complement strand
CTCCATCAAAAGTATAGTAACTAATATCAAATCCGCCTGAGCCATCGGATGCTTCTTCTGAAATGGTAAAAAATCCATGGTTATCGTCCCTGAATGCGAGTGCTCCTATATGGATTACATTCAACTTAGGGGCTGTGAGTTGAAGGATAGTTTTGTAAGACCATGTTCTGCCTGCATCTATTGTCTTTCCTAGTATAGCCGATGTTGTAGTATAACTAATTGAATACCCTACCGAATCTGAGGGGAAAAACAACTGAAGCCCTTTCGCATCGTTTTTTTTCCAGGTAAATCCATAATCTGATGAAAAAATATAACCCCCGCTGTCTGATATCGCAACACCAAGCCGGTTATTGTTGAAGAAGCTTTGAATCTGAAAATTCACAGGAGTCCAAGTACTACCTCCATCCATTGTGCGAAAATTTGCCCAACCAAAATTTCCTGTATCCCCAGATACAAATCCTGTATCTCGATTGACAAAATATAGTTGACCGTATTGTTTGATAAGCGGAGCGTTTTTCAAAGGAAACCAACCAGTTTGTGCTAACAAACTACTCGTTGTTGAGAGTAAAAAAAACATAACAGTAAAAATGAAGATACCTTTTTGTTTCATAGCAATTACTCCTTAATTATTTTCCTCGTAATAACTTTATTCGCCAACGCGAACCTCACAAAGTATATGCCCGGCGGTAGCGCCGAGAGATTGATCTCGAACTCCGCCGCATTCGGTTTTGGAGCTTTCGTTACAAAACTTAGTAGAGACGCGGGTAATATCGCGTCTCTACCAAAAAAGAATTTACTTCGCAATCACTAAAAGATAATTCTCCGTCTTGCCGTTCATTTTGATGAGGCAGTAATATATGCCGGATGGGGTCTCCGTCGCATCCCAGTTCATTGCTTGAGGGCCGGCTTCGATCTCGCCGGAAAAGATCTGCGCGATTTTTGTGCCGAGAAGATTGACGAGAGTTATCTCCGCAGCTCCGCTTTTGGCAGAAGCGATCGTGAATTTTCCGGTAGAGGGGTTCGGATAGATATGGAAATTATCGGCCTCGGAGTTACCGGAAGCAACTCCGGCATTTGCCAGCATTGCCTGTACACGCGCCTGGTAGGCGAGGTAATACCTATCACTATAATAATTGTAGAGGTTACCTTTCTGGTAATCGGCAAGGAGTTGCTTTTCGAACTCCGGCGTCAGAACTTCGGAGCGCGCAACGAGAATGCGTTCGAGTTTATCTGGCTTCGGCGTAATGGTCATAGGAAGAGTCTTAGCTGTGGAGTTCACCGGCACGATCCAGAAAACGCGCAAGCCTGGTGTTCCAAAATAGCTTTGCTTCCAGGTGTCGATCATGGCATCCGCTTCTTTTTTATAAAGACCTTTTTCAACAAGCTTATCACGGAACGTTGTGAGAATTGCATCGAACGTGCTTGCCGGAGCAGTTTTCGGAGCGCTGCAGGTAATTTTTGCTCCGTCATTGATCGCTCCGCTCCACCAGACAGTCTTTGTCGTATCGCCAGATGCATCGACCTTGCTTTCGAAAACAAATCCGTAGAGGATATTATAATGCGTCAGATTTTTTATGACAAGATTATTTCCTTCGAATGAAGTCTTAAGCAGATAGTGTTCTCTATCGCCACCGCCATCCATGAAATTTGCATTACCGACGCCGCGATAGAAGAGAAATTTTTCTACTTCGCCATTAGGCCCGGTCACAACATTGGCATCGGTATTACGTGGCGCTTGCCAGGTGTGCGTTTCATCATATTTCGAAATTCCTGCTGTATCGTTTTCCGATTTGGCGAGAATATGCGCATTCCACTCGATCCATCCATTATGTGCCGAGCCGAAATCGAGCGAGCCTGAAAAATTGCTTTGATCGAGCATTTCTCCGGTATCTCTCTCCGGATACCATTGGCTGATCGTCCCGCCGGGATAATCTACACGGACGGTAACCTGCCGCGCTTTATCCGAATAAAAATAAATTACAGGCGTCTCCATTTTCACTGTTACGTTTTCACAATCCAGATAAAGTCCTTTTCGGATCTTACATCCTTGAACAAAACCGGGAAAATGGTTCACGAAATAAGGCAATGATTCTTCTTCGTGATATAATCCAGGTAGAAGGATACCATCACTTCCGGTCAGGGTAGTAAAAGTCCCCCACTCATGAACGGTAAACCCCGTAGGGCTTGATTGTTGAGCATGAATAGAACTAACCATCAAAGCAATAAGAGCAGAGATAAGAAATGCAGGAAAGTGTTTCATAACCGTAATAATAAAGATTAATACAGTATGAAAACGATTGAGACCGGCCAAAGTTACAAAATAAAATACGTAAAAATATACGTAGATGGAAATTCTAAAATTGTTGAAAATAGGTCAAAAGCCGTACTTTTTTAGATAAATTCAACTTTTTTCTAATACTTAGGCAATGCGTTTCGACGGTTCGGCGAGAAATGAAGAGGATACTGGCAATATCCGCAGGCTTCAGTCCGGTTTTTAAAAGCACGCAGACTTTTTTCTCCATGGAGGTGAGAGAAGGATATTGTTTCTCAAGGGCAATGATAAATTTATTTTGCTGGGACTGGACACGCTTTTCCAATTGCTCGTATTCCAAATCCCGAAAGCGGATGGATTCGATCAGTTCGATCGCTTTTGCAAGGGATGTATTCGGCTCCAATGTACGTAGCTCACTAGTCAGTTCGGCAAATACCGATGACTTTTTCGCAAGCTGAGCAGCAAGGAATTCTGTTTCATTTGTTTTCGCCTTCAGTTCTAATTCGAGATTTTGCATTTTGAGCTTTTGTATTTTGCTCTCCTGTTCGATTTTTGCAAGCTCTTGTTCGATCTCAATTTTCCATATAGCGTTATTCTGCTCCTCTTTTACTTTGTTGATTTCATTTTCATGAACAATTTCCATCCACTGCAGAGACTCCGAATGGAGTTTGTGCTCTTTTGCAATACGAACAATTTCCTTTGCGATCTCATATTGTTTCATCTGCTTATTAGCTTTTGCCTTCTCATAAAGAGCAATCACGCTCTTGACTATTTTCTTTGAATGGGATCTCTTATATGCAATTAAGAGTTGCTGAAGCTCGCAATCCAATAAGTCCGCCGTTTCCCCACTTTGTGAGAGGATGTCTAAAGCGTGCATATTCAGTGAAGATGCTTTAGCGAGAGATCCAAACTTCAATTCCGATTCTGCCAGAAACACGAAAATCTTTCCCACAGAATTCATCAAATGTAACTTTTCATACATCTGCAATGCTTTTGTTGCCAATTTTACCGCTCGATCCCTTTGTCCTGATTCCATAGCAATGTTGGCAAGGTTATGCAAATTAACAGCGATCGAAGGCTCGTCTTTTAATCTCCGATTGATCTTCAGCGCCTGTTGTGCATACTTACGCGCAGCTTCCAAATCCCATATTGTGGAGTAAACCGCAGAAAGGTTGTTCAATGTTTTTGACATTTGACTATAATCCTTGCCCCTTCTGCATATATCTAGTTCGAGATTTAAGTAGGATATGGATTTGCCGAATTCATTGATCAAATAATATCCTCGTGCAAGAGAGTTGTATAAAACGGCGATTTGTGTTTGCCTGCATTGCTCGATTTTTAGAAGTGAAGGAATTCGTTCAAGAATACGATCTTTCCACTTTCTTGGAATATAAAAATTACTTTGCTTGGCTATTGCAGCATCTACAGGAGTGGAAGTTCTCTTCTCTAAAATATTATGTAGTTGAACGAGGTTGCGTTTTTCATTTCCTGCTGAAAGTTTCGATGAAACCAGGCCATATTCCATTTCAAGTTGGGCATCTACATCCCCTAACCTTAAATAAATTGAATGAGCTTCTTTATAATATCTGACTGCATCTGTTAAGCGCGTTGAAAGTAAACAACTCCCGCCAGCCATCGCTAAACTTGCAGCAAGTAATTCATTTTTTCCGGAAGCTCTCGATTCTTTTACAGCTTCACTCAATAACGTTATCGCAGCTTCGAAATCGGAGATCAACAGTCGATCTGCTTTTTGCAAAAGGGACAAAACCTTTTTCTCGGAATTTCCGGTGTTATCGTTCATACGTAATTCCAAGAACGAGAAACAAGTGTAAAAAATCCTTAAATTTGTTTTCTAACTTATTTGCTATTCGTCAAAACTCAAAGTTCGTTTGAGTATTACAATGTACATCGAATGAAAGTACAAAAATAAATGCTACCAACAATTATTGTGAAACATATAAGTGTATTTTTCAGAATACCCTCTTGATGGCTTCTTTGAACGTCAAATACATTCAAAATAATGCACCATTCCGAACCCCTCATGTTTCAATTTTGTTTACGCACCTAATCATCTTAAGACTAACAACTACCGAATACTCATGAGCGAACTCAAATTTCATATTTATCCACTGGAGACAGGATTTCACGGAGCTACGCGCCCAATTCCGAATCCCGATCTTATCGCGAAATATAATTACACAAGTTTTACTCCGTTCAAGAATTCGAAAGATAATAGCGACGATTATATCGCAGTCGCTGCAAAGGAAATTCGCCGTGATATTATCCGCTCGTTAGTTGAAGCAAAAAGCGGACATTCCGGCGGACCGCTTGGCATTGCCGATGTAATGGCAACGCTGTATTTCGGCGGCGTGATGAATTACGATCCGAAAAATCCGTGGATGGATGGGCGCGATCGATTTGTCCTTAGTGCCGGTCACATGGCTCCCGTGCTTTATGCAACGCTTGCCAATGCAGGCTTCATGGAGAAGAAAGAACTGCTGACATTACGTAAACTTAACTCTCGTCTTCAAGGACATCCCGGACGCGATATGGGATTGCCGGGAATTGAAACTTCAACAGGTTCGCTCGGTCAAGGAATGGGAATAGCAGCAGGTATGGCGCTTGCCGATAAATATGTTTCGAAGAATAATCATCGCGTCTATTGCATCACCGGAGATGGCGAACTTCAGGAAGGCGAGATATGGGAATCCGCAATGTTTGCAGCACATTGGAAACTTGATAATTTCTGCGTACTCGTTGATCGTAATCATTGCCAGATCGACGGAAGAAATCCTGACGTCATGGAAGTCGATCCTGTCGCCGATAAATGGAAAGCATTCGGATTTCACACGATCCATATTAATGGACACAGTATTTCGGAGATCCGTGCCGCATATGAAGAAGCACGGAATACAAAAGAAAAGCCAACCTGCATTGTTGCCGAAACATATATGGGGCATCCTATTACATTTATGAACGACGATTACCGCTGGCATGGCAAGCCGCCGAATAAAGAGCAGGCTGAATTGGCATTGGCGGAACTGGCAGAGTAAGTTTAAGGCTGTCATTCTGAACGGAGCCAAAATTTGCAAAGCAAATTTTGGTGAAGTGAAGAATCTGAACGTTCGGATTAGATAAATCTCATATTCTTTCACTTTGCTTAGAATGAAAACCAAAGAAGTTTTATGGCAATAGGAAATTACTTCGTTTACATAGTGAGTAATGCAAGCAGAACTCTCTATATCGGAGTAACGAACGACATTGATCGAAGGGTTTATGAACATCGGAATAAAATCGCCGATGGGTTTACGAAAAGATACAACATTACTAAGCTTGTGTATTTTGAAGTATTTTCTGATATTAAGCAAGCTATTGTAAGAGAAACTGAGTTAAAAGGATGGATTCGAAAGAAGAAAATTAATCTTATAAATTCAATGAATCCGAAATGGTACGACCTTAGTAAGAAATGGGAGCCATGAATTTACTTTTGGTTTGGATCGAAAGTTCAGATTCTTCGCTTCGCTCAGAATGACAAATTATGGAAACTACTACAAAATCAATCGCAACCATCGATAAGGTTGCTTCAACTAACGGAATGACACCAAAATACGAATTACTCGGAAAGAAAGCTACGCGCTTTGGCTTTGGCGAAGGGCTTGTCACGCTTGGCGAAAAATATGATAACGTCGTTGTACTTGGCGGTGATATCACCGGATCGGTGATGACATCATATTTTCAGGAAAAATTTCCGGATCGTTTTTTCTCTTCGGGAATTATGGAAGCAACGGCAACACTTGTTGCAACAGGCTTGGCGCTTTCGGGAAAAGTCCCGTTCTTCGCAAGCTACGGAGCGTTTGCTGCCTGCCGCAATACCGATATGCTTCGTATATCAGTTTGTTATAATGATGCGAACGTAAAGATAGGCGGCGGACATGCAGGAATTTCCGTTGGTCCCGATGGAGCAACGCATCAGGTGCTTGAAGAAATTGCTATCACCAGAGTTCTTCCGAACATGACACTTATCGTCCCCTGCGATTTCACCGAAGCAAAGAAAGCAACATTTGCAATGGGCGAATTTGTCGGACCGGCATATATCCGTTTCGGCAGAACCGATACTCCGATGTTCACCAAAGATGATACGCCATTTGAAATCGGTAAAGCACAAGTTTTTCGTGAAGGAAATGATGTTGCGATCTGTGCTTGTGGACCCATGGTCTGGGAAGCATTAGTAGCCGCAGAAGAATTAGTAAAAGATGGAATAAATGCACGAGTCATTAACGTCTCGACCATCAAACCCCTCGACAATGCTACGATTCTCGCCGCAGCCAAGGAATGCGGAGCAATTGTCAGCGCCGAAGAGCACCAGATCACCGCAGGTTTAGGCGGAGCGATCGCAGAAGTTTTGGTCAAAAACAATCCTGTACCAATGGAATTCGTTGGAGTGAATGATACCTTCGGCGGATCAGGCGATCCTGATGAATTGATGAAACTCTTTGGATTGACAAGCGTGACGATCATCGAGGCGGTGAAGAAAGTTGTGAAAAGGAAAGCCTCCTCTAAATAAGAGCATTTTTATTAAGGAGTGGGCACCTATTCGAGTACGTATAAAAAGCGAATAAACAACTTATTTCACTTTTTTTGGCTTTATTTGTCAATAATTACCAAGAATTGCATCAGGATGTACGTTCTTGATGATCTCTGGAACAAGTGTATCTTTTTCACGATCTGAAACTACCTTTGCTCTTACTTCTCCATTGCGTTCAAGTATTCCCATGACAGTTGTTTGATGTCCTGTTATTCTACGATTCTTCATAAACTTTTCCTTTCTGGATTTGTGCATATTTTTTCCAAGACCACCAACACCAGTTTCATCCACTTCAACTGTACCAGTCATTTTAGATAAAGAACCATTTGATACCGCTTCTCTAATTCTATGAAGCATAAACCAAGAAGTTTTCTGACATACGCCAATAGAACGACCAAGTTCATGTGATGAAATTCCATTTTTATGATTTACAATCATCCAAATGGCAGGAACCCATTTTGTTATTGGTAAAGGACTCTTTTCCATAATCGTACCAACCTTGATACTGAATTGCTTTTTACAGCCTTTTACTTTGCATAAGAATGTAGGTCTGGTTCTCATTCCAATAATGTTTGTAGAACCACATCTTGGACAGCATCTAATTCCACCAGTATCTTTCCATTTCAGTTCAGCAAGGAATTCTACATAACGTAATTCATTGGTATAGTAAAGAATGGCTTCTACCAGTGTTTGCGGTTCTTTTGTTTGTTTTGTCATATTCGTAACAGTTTGTTTAAGTAGCCATATATGATAACGTTTTATCTGAGAAATAGTTTCTTTCTATGGCAACTTTTTAAGGACTATTTTCGTTGTTTTAACAACATGAAATCATTACAATTACAGATAGCAAAAAAGGTTAGAAAAATCCTTGACAAAAAAGGCTGGAAACAGCAACATTTGGCAGACGAATCAGGACTGACAAAAGCCTATGTGAGCAAGATTTTAGCAGGTTCGTTGAACCTGACTTTGGAGACGATCAATACGTTGGAAAAGGCTCTGAAGGAGAAGATTATTGAGATTAAGTAAGGAAAGTGTGGTAAGTTTGTAATGCTTAATTAATACCCACATTTTATGGAACAGAATGATAATCACAAAGTTGTTGATCTATTCAGCGAGGCTTCAAAAAAGAAAGACAAAACGTTAGCAATTATTCTCGTTTTGTATCCAGTTCTCGTGCTTGTTATTTCTATTATTTCGCATGATACAAAGTCTATAGCTTATGCCATTGCAGGTTTGTTGTTTGACATTTATTTTGCTAATCAACTTTGGAATAATAAAAGTCTGAGCACTTTTTTTTCAGTTAGAATGGGGCTTGGGATTTTACTGACATTCGCTCAAGTAGCACAATTCAAAGGATCTAAAGTTGAAGTTCTTGGAACGTATATTATTGGAGCAATTCAAATACTCTTTAATACATATTTCTTGTTGCAAGTTAATGGAAAATTTTCTGAGAAAAGATATAAGGTTCTCAATTATACATTTTTACCACTGATCTTTATCCCACTGTTTTATGTGTTCTTTGCTTTAACCTCAGTATCTTCGCAAGGAAAAAACGATAATGATATGTTAGCAAAACTTGAAGCTAAAATTTCTTCTTTTCCTGACAGACTCGCAACATTAAATAGGTCTATTTCGCCCATATTGGACACTGCTTTTGGTTCGGATGATAATGCTATTATTACTGCAAGTCTGGCAAATGTTCTTCCATTAACATTCCAAAGAAGAATTTTACTTGATACACTTGTGGATGCGTTAACATCTTATTCTATTGCGTTAAAAGAATCACATAATGACAGCGCAGATATGAAAATAAGGGCTGTTGATTTAATGCGAACTCATTATACTTACCAGATTAGGCAAGGGGAGGAAATAGATAGTGGACCTACCCTAAATTAATAGACAGTTAATTTGGTTGTTTTGCGCACAATCAGCTAGACAATGTTAAAGACTACATACAACGAATCATTTAAACAGAATGCAGTATCATTAGTGGAAGGTGGAACTCCGGCATCACAGG
>JANYLL010000313.1 GCA_025357895.1 Ignavibacteriota bacterium | reverse complement strand
ACCGTGATGCAATGAAGATCGACGAGTCCATAGATATTGCGCAGAATAAATCCTGCCATATTACATCAAAACGTCCAATCACTGTCGAGTATCTAAGCGTCGGACCGTGCTCCGGAGGCAGTTACCTTGCCCTTCCTGTCGTTGCGCTCGGTAAAGAATATGTTGCTGCATCGTTTAATGACAATCCGGGAGAAGGGCATATACTTAATAATAATAATTCAGGCGGTGCATTTATCATTATCGGTACAATGAATGGTACGACCGTACAGATCACCCCTGCAACTTCTACAACAACCGGGCATCCGGGTGCAATTCATGGCTTAGGAAGTTCACATACTCCAGTTCCGTATACTGTATCCATTAATAAAGGACAGTGTTATCTTGTCAAATCCAACGGTGATGATAGTGAAAATGATATGTCAGGCTCTATAATCGAATCGAGTAATCCTGTCGGAGTGATCTCAGGTCATGAGAATGCTTTTTTTGGGTTGGGTGGTGTTGATCCCTATTCTATTGAAGGTCGCGATTACATGATAGAGCAGATGGTGCCGTATGTATTATGGGATTCAACCGGCTTTGTTTCTATTCCGCTTGTAGAAGCACAAGCATACGGCGATGTAGGGCATGGCGATGCATATCGCATTTATTCATTTGATGATAAATCCACTGCGCAGGTACACCTGGGAATTGGATCGGGTGGCGATGATTACGCAGTAACCCGTTTTAATTTTGCAGAGAAAAAGGAGGTTACTGGTCCCACAGAAACATTTTCAACAAATGGCAAAAAGATCAGCGTTATGCAATATGATGAACGGAGTGAAAGCAAATCGAAGCCTTGGCCTGCTCCATCGATGATGACGGTTGTGCCGAGGTCGCATTGGAAAAAATTCTATTCATTCAACTTGATCGATAATGGAAACATATTTCAAATAATTGATCAACCTTATATTAATATTATAAGTGATCACTTTGAGGATATCAAAATGTCGATAAGCGGCGGTGCGCCGACTTCACTTGCCTCTCTTGTTAAAGTAAATTCTTATCCGAACATATCCGGACAGGATGCCTCATTAAGTGGAATTCAATATAAATTATATGCAGCACCGCTTTCACCACCTACTCCGTATTATTTTACATCCGAATTTCCTTTCATGGTATATTTTTATGAAATGCGAGATGTTGCGGAAACAGGTTTGGGATCGAACACTCCTCCGAACGTACCACATGAATACGCAGCACCTGCAGGAATGCTATTGAATACAGGCGGAGAACCTACGCTCATTGTGACTATCGATTCTACTTCGAAATGTTCGAGTTGGCATATTTGCGTTCGTGATACTTCATCGAATGATCCGGGAATCAGAACAATTATGCTTATTGACGATCCGGATGGTATTTATTTTTCTCCGGGATCCAAAGCACAAAATGCAACTTTAGATACGAATGCAGATTGGTATAGCAACGGTGAATATCATCCGCAGGGTGATTCAAAACAAAATTTCTGCTTCGATGTAAATGTGACTAACGCTCTTGCTGCAGCTTCAGCGCCACTTGCTTTGGTAGATAATAGAGGAAATGCCGTGTATATTCCGTTACAATATAAAGCTCCTACATTGAGTGTTTCAACCGATCCCCAGTCAGTGGGCAGAGCAGATAGTATTGTGTTTCCTGTAAAATCGGTCGGACAGCAGATTTGTACAACGTTCGTATTTAAGAATACCGCTGCAATTGGAAGCCCCTCAATAAAAATTCAATCAGCTCAATTGCAAAATAATGGTAATGCATTTACCATTACAACTCCGGCAAAACCTTTTCCACATCTCATTGATCCGCAAGGCTCGGATACATTGCAGGTTTGTTATACAGCAAATGATACATTGCGCCATCGTGATTCTGTTCGCATTCAAACTGATTGTTTTAGGTTTTCTCTTTCTCTTGATGCTCATGGCTCGACCGGGTTGATTCTTGCCGAGGATGCGGATTTCGGTTATGTAGCCGTCGGTAAGGAGTATTGTAAAGACATTTCTATCCGCAACGTTGGCAACCATCCCTTTAATCTTCTCTCAGTAAAACTTTCTGATACCGCAGATTTTGATATTTCTGTAATCTCGCTTGCTAAACTTCCTCTTACGATTCATCAAAACGGTAGCGCAAAAATAATGGTGTGCTTCCATCCAAAGAAAGAAGGACCATTCAGCGAAACGCTGACTTTTGGCACTGATCTTGGAGGCTCGTTTGCAACATCGATCAAGAATTTTTCCTATCTTTCCGGAACAGGTGCATTGATATCAGCAGTTGCGTATCATGAAGAGCCACAGGTTGGCTTATTAAAGCTTAACCCTAATCCCGCTTCAGGATATTTTGTTACTGCCACATTTCCTTCAGCAGTGAAAAGGAAAAGTATATTACAAGTCACTGATGTGCTCGGAAGGCAACTCTATAAAAAAGAGATCAGTAGCAATACAATGCGGACTGAAATTCCGATCGCAGGATTTCCTGTAGGAATATATTATGTATTGCTTTCATCGGAAGAGGGTACAATATCGCAGAAATTGGAAGTAGTGCATTAAGAATACTTGGTAGGCGAGAATTTAATAACGGTGACATGCTTACACGCTAAATTCGGACCTACCGGTTTACAATGACTCTCAAGTCCCAATTATTTTCAGCAGACCGAACCCGCATATTGTACATTCCTCTGACCTCAGGAAGCATAATCTTCGTAGAAGTATTCTTCTCAATCGTCAGTGTCTTCATCATTATTTGAACTCCAAGCATAGTATAAACTCCAATACTCACTTCGCCAAGATCCTGTGTTGCTCGAATCCAGACTTCTCCCCCAGTGGGATTAGGAGTGATAGTTAGCTGTGGCACTGTACCATTGTGTAAGAATCTGGAAATAATATCGGCACCGCAGTCAGAGGGCGGAGTAATAATACTTGTAACTGATAGAGGCAAAATATACTGACACGGTACAACAGCAGTCATCACTATAACCGAATCGAACCTTACTTGCGATTTCGATAGCGAATCATTGAATACATCAAACCGTGCATATCCTACGATCATATTCGGCTTTACCTGGGGGATATGCAATTTTGATCTACCGCTCCATTGACTTCCAGGTATATCCAGTTGAAGATTCATTGGAGAATAAGACCCATGATATGTTAGCTCACTATTATAATGCAGAACAAGATCGACATCTTCATCATGGTCAAGACCATTAATGGTAATAGGTGCATCCACAGAACCACCGATTGTATTCGTTGATTGATCATTTGTTGTTAAAATTATTTGGTGTGGAGAAATACCAAAGCCTTGAAGTGGTATCTTCACCATAGATCCATCTGCAAAGGTAAGAGTTAACGTTGCGGTGCGCATACCTCCTGCACTTGGTTTAAAATCAATTAGAAGTGAATCCGAATGGTCTATCGAATTATTGACATTGCGGATTATCATATAATCGGATGAGGAAGTCCCGCTTATTATCTGAGAAATAACATCCGGTATTCGACAGCCCGCTACAGAGATAAAAACTTTATTTCCTATTCCCGGAGAACAAAGATAAACACTATCAGTCTTAAACAGTAGAGGTGGATTAAAAGAAAAAGTGAATGGCACATCTTTACCAACTCCTTCAAGTGGCAGAGATATTTTTGTGCCATCGCTAAGAATAGCTTCATAAAGGGCATGATGCACTCCTCCGGTGTTTGGTTTGAATTCAATGATCAACGTGTCTCCGGATACAAGCGGCTCTTTTATCGGCTTCATGGTCCGATAATTATTTAGACCGTCTCCCGTTATACCTTGCGAAATAATTTTTGGCACACAGCCGCTCGTACGCAGCACTGCTTTTTGTACTTGCGTATCGCATAACGTTACAGTATCAGTTAAGAAAAGCGGCACAGGAGTAAAAGAATACTGAAAGGGTTGGCTGTCATTGTATCCTTTGAGTATAATAGTATCGCGATTGCCATTACTCAGGTCTATTAACAGCGTATCATTGTGATCGCCTAATTTTTTTGGAGTAAAAGTAACATCGAGCGAATGTGATGCAGAACTCACAACACTATAACTTAATGAATCCATACCAATTACTGACCATCCTGTAATTGTGGGCGGGAGACAGCCGGAAGTGATGTATGCAATTGTACGCACGATCGAATCAATACATCGAATAGTATCATTTACAAAAAGTATTTTCGGTGAAAAATAATATTGCGATGGCTTGCTGTCATTGTAACCTCTGAGAAGTACGGTATCCTGTTTACCGTTACTTAAATTTAGCAGAAGTATTCCACGATGATCTCCTAACTTTTTTGGCATGAATGTAATGCTCACGGAGTTTTGTAAGATCTTTCCGGCACTATAGCTCAGAGCATCTTTGCCGATAAAAGATAAACCTGTAATAGTAGGAGGCGGACACCCGGAAATAGTAAGCGTAAGCTGTCGCGAAACAGAATCAAGGCAATAAACCGTATCGTTATCAAACAAAATACCAGGGGTTACAACAAGAGAGCCGCCTTTGCTAGTCGTAAGCGAGTCTCCTCCACTATTAAGAGTCTTCCATATACTTCCTTGTTTATCGACTCCGAAAATAGTATTATCATCTTTGCAGCAAATAAGGCGGCAATCAGAGAATCCATCTGGCCCGCCTATGGATTTCCATGTGAACCCTCGATCTGTTGAACGAAGGATTCCATCACTTGTCTGTGTTTGAAGATATAGAGTTCCACCGGGCGCACATAGTATAGAGCCGCAGTAATACTTTATATCCATAGTATTGACTGCGGTAAATGTTTTTCCACTATTGTGCGAAAAAAATATGTGCCCAAAGCCATCCGGTCCTGGATTAAAATTAGCTTCGTTGATGACATACAACAAACTGTCATTGCATGGATCAATTGCGAAGTTATGGGTATCAGTATTAAATCTGCCGGAAGCTTGATTCCATGTACTACCTCCATCGGTCGTCGAATTAATATATCCGAAATTGCCACCTCCTGAGTTTCCCCCGGTCTCTGAAGCATAAATAGAAAGGTCTTTCTTTCTAACTTGGATATCATTTTGTCCGGTACTCCCTGACGCTGAAATTTGATTCCATGTTATTCCGGCATCTTGGGATATAAGTAAACGACCAAATGGTGCTGCAGCAATAATATCTTTAGCGGTACCCAGAAATTTTGCAGCATTCAAAGCAGTTATCAATCCGGTTGCTGCCCAGGTCAAACCACCGTCATGGGTGATATATAGTCCCGATTTATACGTTGCAATTATTGCATTTTGTCCGTCAAAAATATCTACATCCTGAGGTTGATCATCGACTGCATACGGAGCAGCAACCGTTTGCCAGGTTTTACCATCATCAGAGCTTATACAGATAACCGTTCCGGATATTGCAGCAATGATCGTTCCATTATGATAGCTCATTGCTCCGAAGAGAGAATAAGGAGGTGCAACAATATTCGGCGCTATACTTTTCCATTGCCCATAAACATTATGCACTTCACCAAAGAGCAGCAAAGCGGCAAGGATGAACCATATAGATCGGGAAAGTCTCACGCAAAATGTAACACGGAATTTTCCGGAAAAGTCCGAAGCGGGAAATCCAAAGTGTGGAGTCCAATGTCCGAAGTTGGAGAGGGAAGGTCGCTTTGTCATTTGAACGGAATCCGCCGCGGCAGACGGAGAAAAAATGATTAATTCTTATTGAAAGATTTCTCTCTTAGGGCTCGATGTCGCCCCTTTGATCGCACCATCTGTTCGGAATGACACATTTATCTATTCACCACTACCCTCAAATCATACGTCCGTTCAACCGAAAGAACCCGAACATTATACACTCCATTCATAACCGGAAGAATAATTTTAGTCGGAGTATTTTTTTGCAGAATTGCTAAATTCATGCTTTGCTTTATACCGAGCATATCATAAACTGTTATGCTTACATCACCGAGATTTTGTGTTGAAGAAATAGATGTTTCTCCCATTGTGGGATTTGGAATAATGCTTAGC
>JANYLL010000283.1 GCA_025357895.1 Ignavibacteriota bacterium | reverse complement strand
TTCCGACGATTTTCTTCCCTGGGCTTCCGGTATTCCTGTTGCGAATGAAAAAATTCCGGGAATAGTTATAACGGCTTTTCACGATACGTCTATCGCGATGAACTGCTATTCACTCGTCACTCTTCAGGCAGCAGGATATGTTTCGGCAGATATTAATGGCACTGTCGACAATGCCGAGACAGCTCCGTCGAAAAGATGGAAGCAAGTGCAATTTGCAAAATCCAAGCCTTTCGTTTTAAATCCTGATACGACCGATAACTTCGTTTACATGGACGAAGAAGTAAATTTTCTGGTAAATAAATACGATAGGGATAAAATACCTCGTAGTCCCCGCGGCTATGAAATTGATAATGAACCGGGGCTTTGGTCATCGACTCATCCAAGAATTCATCCAAACCAACCGACCGTCACAGAATATACTTCAAAATCATCTGCATTTTCGAAAGCAGTAAAAGCTGTCAACCCATCTGCCGAAATTTTTGGCGGTGTGATGTATGGATATAATGAATATCTTACTTTTCAAAATGCACCTGATTGGAATTCGTATAAATCTTACGGAACATATATCAATGCTTATCTTTCTATCATGAAAGATTCTTCCGATGTTGCAGGAAAGCGTTTGCTCGATGTGCTTGATCTACATTGGTATCCTGAAGCGCAGGGCATGGATGCAAGTGGAAAGCTTGTTCGTATAACCCAATCGCCAAATGCCGATCCGGGAGTTGCTGCGGCTCGCGAACAGGCGCCGCGTACTCTTTGGGATCCAAACTATAAAGAGAATAGCTGGATCGGTCAATATTTTTCACCAGTAGCATTGCTTCCTTCTCTTAATGCTTCCATCGCAAAATATAATCCAGGTACGAAACTCGCTTTCACGGAAATAAATTACGGCGGCGATACTTCGATATCCGGAGCGATTGCAATGGCTGATGTTTTCGGGCTTTTTGGGAAGTATGGCGTGTATATGTCAAACTACTGGGGCGCTCTCCAAAGTCATGTTGCCGCTGCTTATAAAATGTACCGGAACTATGACGGTTCAAAATCAACCTTCGGCGATATCTATTGCAAAGCGGCGACAAGTGATTCTGCTGCATCATCAGTTTATACTTCGCTTGATTCTCATGACAGTACTAAATTGCATGTCATTATTATCAATAAGGGATTTAGCGGACAGACCGATTTTGCGATTACAATAACTTCAAAAAAGCAATATGACTTTGCTGATCTCTATTTGCTCGGTTCCGGCAGTCCTTTTATTTTCCATCCGAAAGTGTTATTTGCTTTTGTTAATAATGCACTGACATATTCATCCGCACCGCAAAGCATTGCTCATTTTGTAATTTCCGCAAAACCGAATTCGGGAGTCGCTGCTCAGCAAGAACCGAATGTATTAGAATGTACAAATGATCTCACAGGAAATATTTCGATTATTCATTACCAGGTTTTGAATCCTGCCTCGATTCACATTATTGATATGCAAGGCAGAGTGATAAAACAATATGATAATTTGAGCTCTACAGGGACGTTAGAATTTACCGGAGCAAGCGGAATGTATGAAGTGATTTTAACAAGTGGTCAACTTGTTGAGCATAAAAGGATACTCATAATTCATTAATGAACCTTAAATCCCAAACCGTTTTTATCACCGGTGCTTCAAGCGGCATCGGAAGAGCAGCAGCTATTGCATTCGCTAGCGAAGGCTGCGATCTTTTGCTTTGTGCCAGGAGGATGAATCGCCTTGAAGAATTGAAAAAAGAACTTCATTCGCAATATTCTGAAATTGATATTCATATTTTCGAGCTTGACGTTCGCGATCAGAAAGCTGTTCATCTTTCGCTGACTACTCTTCCCGAAGAATGGCGGATGATCGATATCCTCGTTAATAATGCCGGCCTTTCGCGCGGCTTGGATAAATTTCAGGATGCATTATTATCCGATTGGGAAGAAATGCTTGATACAAATGTCAAAGGTCTTCTTTATGTCACAAAAGAGATTCTTCCAGGTATGATCATTCGTGAAAAAGGTCATATCATCAACATCGGTTC
>JANYLL010000253.1 GCA_025357895.1 Ignavibacteriota bacterium | reverse complement strand
AAAAGGGGCGGACGTTAATTTTGCAAGCAGCAAAGATGAACTAAGTGCAACAAAAATTAGAAGATAGGGGATAACTCTTTTCGCGATCATACTAACATTCAAATAATTACTTGGAAAATTAACATCCGATCTCGGATTTTGCTTGTATAGCACACTATTGAAGGGGTTTGTTCCCCGCAAACTATGTCGTACTATATATATTATCCTAAAATTTTAACAACTTACAATAATCAAAAATGAAAACATTTATTTCTCTAACCTCTGCCTTAGCTTTATTTGCTTTAGTATCTTGCGGAAAGAAAACTGAAACAGATGCTGCTAAAGTAGCAATGGATTCTAACAAAGCGGTCGTCGATACCATTAAAAAATCAGGCGCACCGGATTTCACAGCTGAAACAAAATTCGCCGTCAAGACAGCCGATAATGGCATGCTCGAAGTAAAGCTCAGCGAGCTTGCAGCGAAGAATGCTGCTGCGAAGAACGTAAAAGATTTTGCAAAGATCATGGTTAAAGATCATTCTGCTGCCGGAAAAGAACTTTCAGCAATGGCAGCCGGAAAAGGTATGGCACTTCCTGCTACTTTAGGCGAGAAAAACCAGAAGACCTATGACGATATGGCAAAGAAAACCGGTAAGGATTTTGATAAAGCATATATGGATCAGATGGTAAGCGATCATAAAGATGCCGTCAGCGATTTCGAAGGAATGGCAAAAGACAGCAAAGATGCTGATGTAAAAGCATGGGCAACAAAAACGCTTCCTGCACTAATGCATCACATGGATATGGCAAAAGCTATCAAAGACAAGATGTAATTCGTTTCAGAATGACCTCTGTATGAGAAACCTCACGATCGAAGCCCGTGGGGTTTTTCATTTTAAAATAATTAATTTTTGTGTCTCGCTCTTGCCTTTATCGGTGGGATTATTTACCTCGGGATACGTATGCTCAAGCGTAATCTGCGCCCAAGAAGCTGTTGCGACTAAAACAAAAAGAAGAACGATAAAATATTTCATGATCTTTAGGATGATAATGAATGATAACAGAATAACTATGAAATCAGAAAATAATTACAACAAATTAATTCTCACCGCAGCCACCAAAATTTCACTCTCGGATATACTTGTAATGACGGAAAGGGAATACGAATCCAACTCATGATATCAGTAAATGTTTTCCAAAAACTTCCTTCGAAGGGAATGCCTTTTAAATTTATATCCGGTCCGATAAAGACATCGGTATAGGGTGTCGTATTTGCTCGGAACGGGAGAAAGCGGACTTGCTGGAGATTTTCTGCGCTGAAACCTACTGTAAAATTCAGCCATGCAGGAGTTGACGTGAAGTCATGAAAATCAAATGACAACCAGAAATACTGGCTTTCATAATCATCGGCGATGGTCTTATATGCTCCTGCCTTATACGCATCCGATTGCCAAAGAAATATTTTCGGCTGCAACCTGCGAACACCAGGGAAATAGTATTGCAGCACAGGCAGCGCTGAGCCAACGAGATCGCCAAATGCATCCCCCGGCGAAAAGCCATATTGCGGATCGTTCCCATGCCGAGCATCTTCGGCTTCGATCAGCAGTCCCAGACCGAATGTAATTCCCGCGCCAAGCCACGTTGCAGTTTTCTCCTTCATACCTGCCAGCAAATATCCATCGCGAATAATTGTAGAACTAACGGCAGATAAATAGCCATGAGCAAATTTATCAATATGCATTGCATAAGGCGGGTCGTTGCTAATATAGAATGGCACTTGCGTTGCATATTTCCAAAATGCTTCGTAATTCAAAATATAAATTGCGCTTGCAATGCCCGCAGGAACAACTGTTGCCGCAGCGATTGAAAGTGTAGTAGAAGAATCTTTTTCTTCCTGAGCAAAAAGGGAAGTATGAAATGCAAAGAGAAAAATAGATATACCTGTCATTCCGAAGGAGCCGAAATTCGCGAAGCGAATGAGTGACTGAGGAATCCCCTGAGGTTTAAGAAAAAGCTTATTGTATATCCTCAGGGGATTCCTCACATCGTTTTTTATTCTTTGCATAAAAAATCTCCGTTCGGAATGACAACCGGAGTTAAAAAACGAGGGGAGTTCATTTTGACTTTTGATTTTGAACTTTTGACTTTTATTTATTCACAACAACCCTCAGATCATACGAGCCTATTTCTGACTTTACTATTACAGCATACACGCCATTACCAACCGGGAGCAAAACTTTAGCAGGAGAATTTTTTGCAAGAGTTAGCGATTGCCTTCCTTTTTCTGTGCCTAAAATATCATAGATGGTTATACTGCATTCCCCAAGATTCAATGATGATGTGATCAAAACATCACCCGTTGTAGGATTGGGAGTTATACGTAATTGCGGAACTTGATTATGATGCAGATAACGTGAAATTGTCAGAACTCCACAGCCTGATAGCGGCGTCACAATACTTGCCGCCGCTTCGGGTGACGGGTAATAAATATATTGACATGCTGCCAGAGGTGAAAGAACTGTCAGCGAATCGAAAGAGACTTTTTGCACAGCTACAGAATCATTAAATACATCAAAATGAGCAAAACCGAGAATTTTATTTGATGTTGCATTCGGAATGCTTAATTTTGTGCGCCCTTTCCACTGCTCATTTGGCAAATCAAGTTTTACACCGGTGTTGGAGAGAGAGCCGTTATAATTTAATACGGTGTCATAATGCATGACGAGTGTTATATTTTCCGGCTTACGTAATCCATTTATCATGATAGGAATTGTCACTAATGCACCCAGTGTATCCACATTTTGATTTGCAGTTGTTGTTATTGTCAGTGGAGTTGGCGGAATTCCGTAACCCATTAAGGTCACGATCCTCTTACTTCCATCGCTAAGTGTCAGGATCAGTTGGGCAGAATTTAAATTATTATACAGAGGTGAGAAAATTACACTGATGGAATCACCTGTAATCTGAGTAGCAGTATAACTCAGAGAATCCGAGCCAAGAACTTCGATCTTCACGAGTGTCGGGGGTGAACAACCTTTCGGTTGAAGAGTAACAGACTGGATAATAGAGATCGTATTATCGCAGACAAAGAGCGAATCTTTTGAGAACAGAGAATTCTGCAATAGTGCAAGATCGTTAATACCTAAGTTAGTTAGAGAATCACCGCCGCTATTTATCGTCTCCCAAATGCTTCCATCGGCATCAAGCACAAATACAATATTATCATTGACGCAGGCAATGTTTCTTCCATCAACTGCCATCGAAAGAGGACCTCCGAGATTTTTCCAAGTAAGACCGCGATCAATCGAGCGGTAAATTCCATTCTTTATACTTGAAGTATAAATTGTATTTGCCGTACAGGTCATCCCTCCGCTAAGATACGGAGCGGGAAATGCGACTGAACTTACAAATGAATTCCCTGCATCAATTGAATAAAAGAGTTGGGAAAGATTAAGCGGCGCTATAGTAGATAAATAATCTTCACTTGCAATATTAAGTCGTTTTGGATCGCAGGAATCTGCACAAATTGTATAAGAATCACCATCAGGAGTTCCGGAGGTTTTATTCCAGGAAATACCACGATCAGTTGAAAATGAAATTGTTCCGAGTAAGCCGCTCGGATCGTATGCCGCAGTTAATGTATAGATTCGATTATCTTTAGCAATTGCAAAACATAGCCCAAAATTTACGCCAGGTCTTGTGTTTTTCCAGGAGGTTCCTCCATCGATACTGGTAAAAAAATCTCCACCTTCTGATATTGCATGTATAATGCTGGCGGAGCCACTGTATGCAATATTTGGAATGCTTGAGGGAATTGTCAGAATTCGTTTCCATGAGAGACCACCATCCACAGTTTTTAAAAGTATCCCTGCGCTTGTCGGTGGATTAGCTTGAAATTCAGTGGAAATAATTCCATTTAACTTATCAAAAAAATTGATATCGGAAATTATATGATCTTTCGGTAAAACTATGTTGCTTTGCTTCCAAGTTTTTCCTGTATCATTGGAGAACCACAGATCACGCCATCCTGCCCAGAGAACTCCATCCTTAAAATGGATAGCTCCAAGATCGGCGTTTGCGAGGAAGGGGGGGAAGTAATTAGATACTAAGTTCGGCGCAATTTCCTTCCACTGTGCATAGATATTTCCGCTCAGAGAAAAACTGAGGAGGGCGAAAAAAAATAGAAAAATTCGGATCGGAGCCTTCATTAGGATTAATAAACACCAAATGATGAATGTAGTTACAAAGAAAAAATGTAAAGTATAAAATGTAAAATTAGTACGAAAATTGCAATGTTACCTGTTAACCACAACGCGCAAGTCATATATGCGAGCCGGCGATATTACCTGAACCGAATACACTCCATTTGCAACAGGAGATAGAAGTTTTGCCGGTGTATTTTTGTATAATGTAATATTATTTTCGCCTCGGTTGATCCCTAGCATATCATAGATAATGACATGCACATTGCCAAGATCGCAGGACGAAAAAATGGAAATATCTCCGTTCGATGGATTCGGCATAACAGAAAGATCGGGAAAGCTACTATCACGAATAAAACGAGATAATATATCCTCTCCGCAAATTGAAACAGTCGTAATAGTACTTGTCGCACGGGTAGATGAATAATCCGTACAGAAAAATATTGAGTCAAAGGTAACATTTGTTTTCTTTGAGGAATCAGTAAAGATATCAAAATAGGAATATGCAATGATTCCCGAAGAATTTGCATCCGGAATCCTGATCCGTGATCTACCGCTCCATGATTGACCGGCAATATCCAGTCGGAGATGATTTACCGAATAGGTGCCTTTATATACAAGTTCCGAGTTATAATGCACGATCAGTTCCGCATCGATAGGGCTGCCAATTCCATTCAATGAAATCGGAACGGCAACGCTGCCACCGATCGTGTCATTTTGTTGATCAGCAGTCAGTAGTGAAAGAGTGCTTACATCATTATACGAAAGCGAATCGCCGCCGCTATTAGATGTAACCCAAACCGATCCGAAACTATCGACTGCTACGACGACATTATTATTAATGGCTGTTACGAAACGGGTATCAGTATAATTGGGCGGACCTCCGAGATCTTTCCATGATCGTCCCCGATCGGTGGAGCGGCTGATGCCTGAATAAGTCTGAACAAAAATTGCATTTTGTGCAGCACTGATCGAGCCGCAATGATGAGGGATGGTATGACCATCGGATCCGCTCCAGGAAGATCCGGTATTTTGAGAAACCAGAACCCGTGAAATTTTATTTGTTCTGGCAGCAAGATCATCATTGACCACATAGAAAATAGAAGTATCACAATGATCGCGCTCGAAGGAATAACTATCCCAATCGAAGACTCCCGGATGCATGAACCATGATGCACCGAAATCATTCGTCTCATACAGATGTGCACCAACAGAAATACCCCGATCAAAACCACCGATCAGATATGCAGTTCCGCCGCTTCCAGAGCGAACCTGATTTGCAAGGCTATCGGCAAGAGTAATCATCCATGTTGCTCCGCCATCCATTGATACATAGCGATCACCTGCATAAGAGCAGGCAATGATATTATTGGCAGTTCCAACAAAGCATCCGCTTTCAATGCTTGGCCTAAAGCGAAATGGATTCCGAGGAACATGCTGCTTCCATGAAATTCCTTGATCCTGTGTAATATATACTTCGCCATTTTGTGTCGTTGCAAGTCCGATATTATCATCAAAAAAAGAAATATCTTTAATACAGGAATTATTAAAATTATTAAATGGCGTACGTAAACTCCATGACTTTCCTGTATCGGAGGACATCCAGACGTTATGATAACCTGCCCACAGAATTCCGTTATGATTAATGAGAGCACCGCCACCATTATATGGACGCGAAATAGCTGCGATCATATTCGGAGCAACGAGTTTCCATTGGGCAGATAGCGGTGCTACGGCAAAGAGTAATAAAAAGAAGAATGAAATTCTTCGAAGAGAATTCATCGCAGATATTTGTACAAAAGTTTTCCGGATATTTTTTTTGTGAATCAAAATTTTCGTATTACTCGCTTTATAGCTTTTACTAAAGATTTTTTCAAAAATAAAAACAGCAGCCGCCACTGCGTTTTGCCGATGCGGCTATCGAACTCCAAGAGGAAATGCAGGTCGCGGACATCTTCATCAGTCATTGGAAGCGAGATCGATGAATGCGACGGAGCGTTAGAGGTCTCGCCGTTATCATCATCAGCGATATCCATGGCGCTTTCCAAAAGTTTTTGGAGGCGGTCATCGAGGGCTTCGAGGCGTTTACGAAGTTTGGGATCTTTTTCATATTTCAGAAGAAAATTTAAATGGTCATGCATGATGGCGATCTTTTTCGTCATCTCCGGTGTAAAAAATTGCTCGGCATCTTCCTCGATCGATCTGATGAGCATTTCCAGATCGTCTATCTCATCGCCGGTTGCACGGAAAAGGATCGTGTCGTCTAAATCCTCAATTTCTATATAGACATCGGAGAGGCGTTCGAGTTCATGTCCGTATTGTTTGCTGAATTCACTTGCAAACTCGGCTTTCTTTGCATTGATCTGCGAGCGAACAAAGCGCAGTGATTGTTCATATTGATGATGTTTATCATGCGCCTGCGAATGCTCTAAGCCACGCGCTAATTCGTGTTCCTGATAAAAAAGATCTTGTAATACCTTTGTATTCCCGAATTTCCCGGAGCGAATAATATCATCGATCATTTTATCGGATGCAAAGATATTCGAATGTCCGATCTTAATAGTATGGATCTTCGTATCCGAATCCATTTTTGATCGCAGTAGTTCTTCATCGATCGAAACAGCGCCATCGGTAATGACAAGAATCTCTGCGCCCGATAAATGCTCCATCTGCGCGATCTCATCAAGTGCGCGCAGCAATGCTTTTTGCAATACGGTGCCATTCCCTAGATGAGTGATGCGCAAAATATACCGGATGAGCGCACTATAACTTTCCGGGCTGGTTGCCGAATGCATTTCGCCTACATGATCGTCAAACGTGCGCAAACTGATAAATCCCAGATCGGTTTTATTACGTTCGAGAAAATGAAGGAGTATTGCCTGCGCCAGATGAATCCGGTGATGCTGATGCATTGATGAAGAAGTATCGAAGAGAACAAATACTTTCTGCTTGCGGCTATCGAAAGAAAAACTTTCTCCGATCTCCTGAATAGGCATGATCTTCGGAGCTTTCGAAACCGGCATCCAAAGCATTCGTTCGGCAAGCCGCTGATCAAAAATGGAATCGGGTAATGCAAATTGCCAGGAATAGATGCGTGCAACGTCGCGTCGGTTGCGGATAAAATCGGCTTCGTATTCTTCGCCGACTATAACTTCCGGCGCGAATAGCTCGACCTCTTCGCTCACTTTTGATCTGTCTAAGGTCGGAAGGCGAAACGCGGGTTCAAGTTTTTGACGCAGGCTGCTATCATCAACTTCTAATATCCTTGCGATCTCGAAAACGGCGGTGAACTCCTTTGGCAGATGATCATAGATATGCCCCAGGAAACCGAATTCCTCCATACGCTGGAAAAAAGTACGCTCGCTGGACATGCGGAGAAAAATGATGAATATGATGTATAAGTATCAACTATGAAAGGGGAAGAGTTGGTTCGGAAAATGCGAAAACTAATTTCCTTAAAAAGTGTTATCAAACTGCCCTGAGTTCAGTGGCGCGGGCTCTGGGTCCGTTAGCAGGGCTTCCTCGCCGGACAGACTTACAGTCCAACCCACTGAAGATTTTTCTCCCTTCTTAATAATCCCCGATATTTTCCACTCTATAATTTATATTATCATGAATAGAAAAATTGCGCCGATGCTCAACAAAGTCCCTGAAGTGATCCTTGCGTTCTGGATCATTAAGATCATGGCAACAACTGTCGGCGAGACGGGTGCGGATTTTCTCTCGACGACAATGAATCTTGGTCTGAACGGAACGTCGCTCGTGATGGCTGTCCTGTTAGTGATCGCACTCATCTTTCAACTTAGGGCAAAGAAGTACATACCACCGATCTACTGGCTGGTCGTCGTTTTGATCAGTGTCGTGGGTACGCTTATATCCGATAATCTGGTGGATAATCTTGGCATGAGTTTGGAAGCGACGTCCATTATTTTCGGCGCCGGCTTAGTTATCACATTTGTTTTGTGGTACGTAAGCGAAAAGACGTTATCAGTTCACACCATCGTTACAACAAAACGCGAACTGTTCTATTGGTCAGCTATCCTATTCACTTTTGCACTCGGCACTTCAGCGGGCGATCTTATTGCCGAAAGTCTTGGTCTTGGTTATGCATTGTCTGCGCTCATGTTTATTGGCATCATTGCAATAATATATCTCCTGTATCGTTTTGCAAACCTAAACGCTGTGTTGGCATTCTGGCTTGCGTATATCATTACTCGTCCGCTTGGCGCTTCGTTGGGTGATCTCTTAACTCAGGATGCTGATGCCGGTGGATTAGAAATAAGTACAACGCTAATCAATATTATTTTTCTCATCACCATTATATGTTTAGTGACATGGTTATCGATCGAAGAGAAGAAAAAAGCTAAGGTCGTGGTAAGAGTCTGATAAATTATCATCCGAAGATGACTGATACTCTGATTTGACTTCTCAGATTGCCGCGTCGTAGTTGCGTGCCCCCTCGCGACGACATTCTTCTAAATTTGAGTCATTAGGAGCTTCCTCTGTGCACCATTTTCCGAACGTCTGCGTTCCATTACCTCTTAATCATCATCAATATTCTTATGCCACATACATTCAAACTCGCATCAATACTTTGCATTGTATTTATTACCGGATGTTCTTATAATCCTGGACCAAATTCCGTGGCGCCCGGCAAGACCATGCCCGGTAAAGCCGGAAGCGTGTATGTTTATAATAATACACCGATCGATTCGAACGGACATTTATTGACAGATTCCGCATTTATGACCGTTGATTCTGTTGCAGAAACAGGATTGACATATAACGGTAGGACGAATGTGACACGGTTTTCGATACGAAATCTGAAAACGGGTCTGATCACGAGTTCTTATATAAATTTTGAAAGCAACGGCGATATTTCCGAATACATCGGACTGAGTTTCCTTTCCTTTATTGGAATTACCTATCCGGATTGGGCAACGTATCCGATGCAATCACATACTTCTTCAGGGAGCAAGGTTGCCGATACGACGATCCAATTTCCGGTACCCTCATTAGGTACGGTGCCGATTCACATCATTGTTATGGATAGTCTTGTTTATATAAACTGGAGTTCTTATCCGATCGATAATACGTCAATTTCAGTTTTCAATCTGAAACACGGTACGCATTTTGGCGGTACGGTTGCATTATTCATACCGATCAATTCCGATGCTTTGACGACGGTATCATTTGCACCTTCTTTGGGTTATTACTGCGAAAAGACCACACAGCCATTTCATTTTCCGCTGGGAATATTGCCTCCGACTAACGGGACGGAAAAAAAACTCGTAAGTTATAATTTAAAATAAATATATTTTAGATCAGTTATTTTATGAATAATTATAGTCCATTCCGCCAGTTGAGTTTCGTTGCTTTAGTTGTATTACTTTTTCATTCAGGCAGTAGTAACGCCCAACCTGCAGGCGGGAAGTGGGCAGCTGTTTCGCAGTTACCGATCTTAACGAATGCCCGGCTTGTTTTTGCCGATAGCCTTGTCGGATATTACATTGGTCAGGATACAGGTTATGTAACAAAAGATGGTGCTCTAACCTGGACGCAGCTTACATTCGGAGATAAAGCAACTCCCTCGCCGGCTTATCTTTTTGCATTATCACATACTACGGTGATGTCATTTCAGCGCAGGCGCTTAGACGGAACGCCTGTTCCGGGAGTGATGATCAGTACCGATATGGGAGCGACATGGACGGTGATCTCAACCAAAACTATTCCGAACAAAGTATCTGCACTGACGATGTGGAACGCCAACGACGGCTTCAGGATATGGCTTGATGATAAAACTTCTAAAGATACTTGCGCCGTTACTCATGATGGCGGGAAAACCTTTACGGATATACGCGGAGATGCAGTACTCGAAAAATATATCAGCAAATTGCAGGACGGCACTTATTCGATACAATCTGCCTGGAGTGATATGACAAATGGTGTAATTGTGGTTTCAGGTAAAAGCAATACTGCTGCATATCCCATTCTTATAACAAGCGATGGCGGCAGATCATGGCATGCACAATATTTGAAATTTAAAGGCGACTCTACTCTTAAGCTTGCTTATCCTTATGTGTATCCGGGAACAGGCAGCATTTGGGTTGTACCGGCAGTTCCGGCGCAGGCGCAATTTTTTTATTATTCGTCGGATTACGGCACAACATGGGTTACAACTGACACCTTGGTCAGAACCGGACAATATCCTCCTGCAGTCTTTAACCTTGCCCCTGTTTCTCCGACAGCATCTTGGGTCGTACTTGCAAGCGATGCCGATCATTATGATCTCTCGCGGGCTGTAATCGACTATAAGGATATTTCCGGAAAATGGGTGCTGAGTACTTATCTTCCTGGAAATCAGAAAAGTTACTGGTATATTTCAGATATTCAGTTCGCAGATCAGAATCATGGATGGGCTACTGCAGAAAAAAAATCGAACCAGGCAGGCAATACGGTGACCGTTGATACAGAATTTTTCTATCAATTTCGAAGTACTCCTCAAAACAGCGTTCAGCAGAATGGGGAGTTTTCCTCGTTGCGGAGTATTCCCAATCCCGCTTCATCAATCATTCATTTCGAAGGGTTTATGAATGGCGAACAAATAGAGGAAGTACAGATAACTTCAATACTCGGCAGCCGAATATCACGAACGATCGAACGCCGTAATTCAGGAATTGAACTCGATATTTCCGGGCTTCCTCAAGGATCTTACATGGTAAGTATCAGAACAAATTTGAGAAAAGAAAATGTACCGGTACTGGTGGTGAAATAAAAGAACTATTCACTTCAGTATCCTATTGCATTTATTTCGAACGCTTTTTCACTGAGAGTGTTTAATTGGGGATTATCGGAGCACAGTGAAATATTTCTGTAAATTTGCAGAGAATACTTTCTCATTCACTTTCTATTGTTGTGTATTTTTCGGACATTCTTACAGTCGGTATTTATAAATGACGATACGACGGATACGTTTAATCTCACTCACATTCTTAGTCTTTTGCTTTGTGTATGCATATCCGCCACAGCGGATTTACGGACAAGGCGATCCTGAATCGAAGCGCGCCATAGCCCGAGGTTTTTCGGAGACTCATGCTGAGAATCTGAAGAATCTCAATTCCATGGCTGATGATGCAACTCCGATCGTTTCAGGTGATGAAGGCACGCTGTATTTTACCAGTTACCGTAATAATGGCAAACAGGTACTTTATCGCTCAAAAAGGAAATCTTTGACGGAATGGGGTGATCCGGAAATTTTTCTTGAACTGCCGGGCAAGGGGAATGTCAGTGCCCTCTCGATCGCTGCTGATGGTAAAACCTGTGTGCTGCAAGGGTGCAACCTCGAGGACGGAATCTTCAAAACCTGCGATATCTATGAAGGCACAATTGAAGACGGTCAGTTAAAAAATATGCATCCTCTCGGAAAAGATATTAACTCCGAATGGTGGGATGCTCAGCCTTCACTTTCACAGGATGGGCAGCTTCTCTTTTTTGCAAGCGATCGTAAGCATGGTCATGGCGGAACAGATATATATATGTGTGTCAGATCGGGTTCGGGAACGTGGGGCGCTCCGGTTGATCTAAATTTTAATACAAGCGGCGATGAAGTTTCTCCGTATATAGCTGCCGATAATCAAACGCTTTATTTTGCAGCCAACGGACTTCCGGGTGGTATGGGAGGGTACGATATTTATGTAACCTTCCGTAAAGGCGAAAATGAATGGTCGGAGCCGAAGAACTTAGGTCCGGCTGTGAATACGAAATACGACGAGATGTTTTTTTCGATCCCGCCATCGGAAGATGCAGTCTATGTTGCAAGCGACCGTCCGGGTGGAACAGGGAATTTCGATCTGTACCGCATCATGCCGAACCCCATCGCACCGAAACCTAAATTTATTTCATTCCGCGGACAGGTGCTCGACGCAGAAACCGCACAGCCGGTTAGAACAGATCCTGATGTTACACTTGAAGTGTCCTCAACTTCTGAAAAGTTATCGAATACCGGTTCGCCACGCAATTATGCAGCAATGGCGCCGATCGGAAAAATGATCCGTGTTAACGGAGGTGCTAATGGCTATATTTCCGGTTCGATTGAATCACAAGCACCAAGCACATTCGATTCTGCCGGTTTTTCTCAGGATATAAAGCTTGTTCCGGCTAAAGCAAGGATCGAAGGACATGTAACGAATGTATTTACCAATAAGCCACTTGCTGCGAACGTTATTCTTACTGAAGATGGCGGTGGTAAGATGAATATTCAAACTGATGCAAATACCGGTGCATACAGTTTCGATGCGAAGGTTTTCAGCAAATATATAATCTCGGTTGAGTTAAAAGATTACGAAGCGTACGAATCAGCGATCGAGATCCCTCTTAAACGTGAAGCCTTGATCGTCGTTAAAAAAGAAGTGCGCCTGACGCCGACGGGTATTCCGCCGGTCATGGTGAATTTCGATTATGATAAGAGTGAACTGAAACCGAATGAATCTCCGAAGATGGCGCATTTCATCCAGCAGGTAAAAGAGAATCCTAATGTTCGTATTGAAATTTCCGGACATACTGACGAGCATGGTACGGATGAATACAACCAGAAGCTTTCGCAAAGACGCGCTAATACCGTTGTTGATTACTTATTGGCTCAAGGTGTAGGAAACGATCAAGTGGCGATTGTTAAAGGGTTAGGAAAATCGGTACCTCTTGCAAAAGGAAATACGGAAAAAGATGATGCACTGAACCGCCGAGTGGAAGTTCGTATTATGGGTAAGCAATAATCAAGCATTAAAGCAGAGAATGAAAAAAAATAATCATATCATTGGGCTTGCTCTTTTATTATTGCTCGCTGCTTCGCCGATCAGGGCGCAGATCCTCAGTCGCGGCGATCTTTTCGGTCCCGGTGCTCCGCCGCCGATGATCGGAATCGAATTAGGATTAGGATCGCATATTCAGTCGGGTACTTTTCAGGCGATCTGCAAATGCGAATTTGCAGGCGGCTCCGGAAACGGATTTCTCGGCGGATTACTTTTTGAACTTCCTGTCAGCTATGAATGGACGTTCGGTTTAGGAATTAAATTCGATTTCAAACATTTTACTACTTCAACGATTGTCCATGATACTGCAGTAGTTAATTATGTAGAAAAGGATTCCATTGCAAGCGGACCTTTCGGATTCACTCGAAATGGAAGTGTGAAGGAGACCTTCCTCGTCCTTGCTCCATTTGTTCGGTATGAATTTTTCCGCAATGGATTCTTCATTCAAGCCGGTCCCGGAATTGGATTTCTTTTGTCGAGTAATTTTACTCATACACGCGAGCTAAATAGCAGTACGATCAAACTTGATAATGGAGATGTGGTCACGGGTGTTCGTTTTGAAAATGGTACCCGCTCGGAAATGCTTGAATCAGGAAAGATCGCTAATGTTGTATCCACCCGTATTTCCGCATTAGTTACAGCTGGATGGGATATTCCTGTCGGCGATAATGCCGTGATAGCTCCAATGATCACCTACGATTTTCCTTTTACAACCGTGCGTCCTAATTTAGTGGGAATTAACGGTGCTGCGGATTGGAAGATCTCGTCATTATATTTTACCGTAGGATTGAAATATAAGCTGGATTAATGCGGCAAAGCCTGCAACATCTATGGGCGCCTGCTTTTATTATTATCTGCTTAGTGGTTTGTTCTTCTTCGCTTAAAGCTCAGATTCAGAATAACGAAATATTGCATGATACATGGTCTATCGGAGCAGAAGGCGGGTGGATGAAGAATGTGCAAGAGGGAAGTTTTCAATTGATCTGCAAATGCTCGGTTGACGCGGGAAAAGGGAATAGCGCGATGGCTAGTTTTTTCATTGAATTTGCAAAAAATCAATATGTCTGTTTCGGAATGAAGTTGGGTTTGGATAATAAATTAACTTCTACTTCTACTACTTTCAGAGATACGGCAGTTATTACATATGTTGAGATGGATTCCATTGCATCAGGTTCATTTTCGATGGTAAGACTTGTTGATCTCAGTGCTACATATTTTTTCTTTGCGCCATACTTTATGATCACTCCTTTTGGAGAAGGAGTTTTTATTCAAGTAGCTCCGGAAATTGGAATTCTTACGAGTTCACATTTAACTCACACAAGAGCAATTCCAAACTCTCAGATCACACTGGATAATGGAGATGTCATTACAAATGTTAGATTTGAGAATGGCATTCAAAAGGAAACACTTCAAGACGGGGTAATTCCCAATGTGAGAAGTTTAAGGATCGCATTACTTGTTGGTGTGGGCTACGACATTCCGATTTTTGCAAATTTCTCGCTTATACCACAGGCAAGTTATAATTACCCATTGACCACAATGAGTACGAATCCGAAAGAATCGGACTGGAAAATATCGTCTTTTGCGCTAACGCTTGCCCTAAAGTACCGAATTTAAGCAATTATTTTTAAAAGCCTCTTTTGCGGCTGAAAAAGCAATGTTTCCGATCGTTAATCGGCCTTGCTTTTGCGGCACAATATAGCAAGAGTTAGGGTTTATACTATTACGTGATTTGTGTCGTTTTTGGGTTATACGTGCAATTATCCTAAGAGAGAAAAATACTATGAAGGGTTTACTTTCCCCATCGAAGAAAATACGAGTATCGGGCGTGGGTTCGATTATACTAAGCATTGTAATTTCTATAAGTTTTATAGCTGCTAATGTTCAGGCGCAGAAAAAAGAAAAAATAGCTGCGCCAATGAATACGCTTGGTAATTCTTCGACGAGCAATCAATATGTTTTTGCGAACGTTGATGGCTCAACAGGTCTTGTTACTGTTTATTTACCTCCCGGAAGAAACGGTGATCCCCAACTTGATTTTTATGATCACAGTTATTTTACCTGTCAGATCGGGAACACTTTTTTTACGAATAATGGCATCATATCTCTTCCGGCGAATGCAAAACCCCTGGATGATGGAGATACAAAAAAATACGGTGATACAGTTCGGACTATTTGGTCCAATAAAAACGGTGTTGATATTATTCAGGATATTTATCCCGTTGTTTTGGACAAGAGCGGTCAAATAATCTATAGCTGGAGATTTTTTAATAAAAATGGCTCTCCGATAGTTATCGGATGTCAATATTTACAGGATATTCAGATCGGCGATCCAAAGGATACGAAACAGCCAAATTCGAATGATGGTCCTATCGTCTTAACAAAATGGAGCTATAAACCTGTTTGGCAGCAATACCCAAACTCTAATAATAATCAATCATTGCCTTCATTTTATATCGGATTTTTACATGATCTTCCAAATTCACCCAATTACTTTC
>JANYLL010000186.1 GCA_025357895.1 Ignavibacteriota bacterium | reverse complement strand
GCCTGTCAGGGGCGCTTCAACAACAACTTTCGAATCATATTTTATCAGGGCAAGCGCGTCTTCATGTTTTAAGAGCGCAATAAATTTTTCAGCAGCGTCCTGCACTGCATGAGCACGTGCTTCGCCCATCGAACCAGAGTGATCCATGACAAGAGCGATCGCATACGGTACGTTCATATTTTCAGTGACCTCTTTGAGCTTGAAATCTTTTATGTCACTCGTCTTTCCATTGCAAACATCGGAGACCTTACACCAGAGATTTTTGGTTTTCGGTGCACCACTTAAGTAATTTCCGTTAGAATCAACAAGGTGCACATAAAGCTTAATCTTGCTCGGGCCGCTTGCTTCGACGCGGCTCATCTGCACTGCCGCTTTATTTTTCAGATCTTTCGGATACGCAATGGTATTGACGATATAAAGCGGATTATATCCCGGCGGAGGCGTTGCATCTGCAAGTGAAACAGGCTCGCTGGCTCCGCAGCCTGAGAGGATCCATAAAGATACAAAGGCAATAAAAGAAAATTTCATGTTTTTCGTGGCTAAATGTTTTGCACAAGATCAAGGGCACAAAAATACAATAAAATTGAGCGGCTGCATTGATTTCCATTTTTCAGCCTTTAGAATTTTATTGGAAAAGAAGTTGTATTTTTGCTGCGATCAATTCACACATTTCTATGGCAAAACAATATTGGCTTTTAAAATCCGAACCATCTTCATATTCCATTGATGATCTGAAACGCGACGGTAAGACGGAGTGGACAGGCGTCCGTAATTATCAGGCACGCAACACCATGCGCGACTCGATGAGCAAAGGCGATCTTGCTTTCTATTATCATTCAGGCGAGGAAACAGCCATCGTCGGTATTTGCGAGATCACGACAGAGGCGATTCCGGATAAAACTGCATGGGATGCGAAGGGGCACTATTTCGATGCTAAATCCTCGCCGATGAATCCGATCTGGTTTTGCCGCGAAGTGAAGTTCAAACAGAAATTGAAAACGCCGCTCACTCTCGCCGATCTTCGCAACATTAAAGGTTTAGAAAAGATGGTCCTGCTGCAAAAAGGCTCACGGCTATCAGTCCAACCAGTGAGTGAGAAGGAATGGGAAGTAATAATGGGGATGGCAAAGTAATTATTTTCCGATTAGATAAAAAATCACCAAGGTAACACTGTCGATTTTATTTCTGTCGTTGCATGAAAACATGGAAAGACTAAATTATTCGAATTTGGCGGATGATAATGTGCCGTTTGCCCATCTCTTCCGTAACTATTAAAAGGAGATATATAAACAGTGAAGTTGAGATTATCGCCTTTTTTAAAATCTTCATGTAAAATATTTATCAAATAATTGTAAATTGTAAACGAGAATGTTGAGTCACCAATCACCGTCTCATTAGTCGGGTATATATCATTAGAAATATATAATGAGTATGTACTCGCATCAAACGGAGAAATATCTTTTGTTTTGCCGATCAACAAATATCCGTATAATGAATGGTAAAGATTTTCATATGCCGGCTTAGTAAACGTACCAGAGACAATTATTTTAAATGCCTTAATCGTATCAGGTGTTCCGAATTCGATGTGCCCATGATTAAGCGTATCGTCATTATTTCCGACGACGACTCCGACAAGAATCGGATGCTTCATTATCGTATCCTCAGTATGAATATCGGTAATATGTTCCTGATAATCAAATTTAGGATATAATACTGCGTATGCTACATTGGAAGAATTAAAAGGAAAATTAAAAACTTTTTGCGTTCCGTATCCTAAAAGCGAAATGGTTATTGTATATGTTCCCGCAGATGCATTTTGTACCACTGCTTCACCGTTCACATCGTTTATGGATGAAAACAAAGCAGGTCCATCGAATGTGGATAAGGCTCCGATCGCAGGCTTGAGAACGTGGATTGTGCCGTCGATACTATCGGCATGTGTTGCACTTGCTACAAGTCTTATAGGATTTGATGTAACAATATTGCTCTTACAACCAATTGCTGTGTAAGCTAACAAAATAACAAGAAGTATTTTTTTCATAAATTATAAACACATTTCAATAGCTAAAGTTACAGAGGTAATTCTCAGAAAAATTATTTTCGGCATGATCGATCCACTCACGCGTTACTTCTTTCATACAGCGTCTTACCTTTTTTGAGTATGTCGCGAATAAACGTGTCCCCCATATTTAAACGTTTTTCGAGGGATGCAGGAGTACGAATTAGGAGATCTATTCCAAATCGAGGGTTTGTGGCATAAATAATTTCTACCGATTTACGGATAGAATTTCCTTCGTGTGCCATTATCACAAGCATATCCACATCAGACCCTACATGCGGAGTACCATAGGCATACGATCCAAATAGGATGATCTTATCCGGATCGAATTTTTTTACGATCTCATCGGAATATGCTTTTATTTCTTCAAGAGTTAACATATCTTTCATTAACAGAAAAGAAGGAAAAGTTAGTTCTACATTTTTCTCATTTTCGTAATTACATTCTGCATATCTTCGGGTAACTCCGTTGTCCATTCCATCAGTTCTCCAGTTTTTGGATGATGCAGACGTAATGTTTTTGCATGAAGAGCTTGGCGCGGCATATCTGATAAAAGATTATCCGCCCATTGCTTGAACTTCGGAACGTCATGACGTACGACAGTGATTGCTCTGCCGCCATAAGTAAAATCACCAAAAACAGAATGTCCGATATGCTGCATGTGAACTCGGATCTGATGAGTACGACCGGTCTGAAGTTTTAATTCGATCAATGAAAATCCGCGAAATTCATCAACGACAAAATATTCAGTGATCGCAAGTTTTCCTCCTTCTGAAACGACGGCAAATTTCTTGCGGTCTTTCGGATGTCTTCCGATCATCGTTTCTATCTTGCCAAATCGGACCTTCGGATTTCCCCAGCAGATCGCATGATAGATCCGATGTGCCGAA
>JANYLL010000176.1 GCA_025357895.1 Ignavibacteriota bacterium | reverse complement strand
GATGCCGATAATTCTATCAGTCCTATCACTTTTACTAAATCGTATATCTTCCCTCACCCTGTGCACCTTTGGCTTGATGCCGATAAAACACCATTGACTTCGCAAAGTGTGTGGAAAGTAAAGTTAAAAGGTTTACCGAATGAAGTACGTGATCTTCGCACTATTGATCTTGCAATAAATTATAGTACCGATCTGCTTGGATATTTTAAATCGTCGGGTACTAACTCAGTAAGCAGCTCCGACGGAAAATCATTTACGATCACGGGCTCACCACTGATCAGTTTGGGTTCTGATAGCTCCATCGCAGAATGTAACTTTAATGTTTATCTTACCAAAGATTCAACCACTTCACTCATACTAAAAAATATTTCACTCAATTCCAACGATCCAAAATTTATGGGCTGCGTTGCCTATCCTCTTTCATCCGGAACGGATTTTCTATATCTAAATGCTTGCAGCGACCGTTCGATCAGAAACTTCATGCTCGGTAAACCGATAGAAATGACGATCCATCCTAATCCAGTTCAGGATGAGATCGAGATAGACTTGCAATCACCTGTCAGTCAAGATGCAACAGTAGAAATACTCGATGCACTCGGTGCGCAAATATTATCAGGTTCGGAGAGTCTGGCCTCAGGTTCTAATAAAATGCACCTGGATACGAAAAATCTTGCAGGAGGAATGTATGTTGTTCGCATCACATCGCCGAATGGACACGTATCACAGAATTTTGTGAAGGTAAAATAGAATCCAATGGAGTATCCACCGCGGCGGCTGTAATATACGGGCAGACTGGGACGTCCATCCCACTGGAAAATCGCCCCCACGTAACTCCTACATACTCATTCCCTGTAACATTTTACGATTTGCGAAGTTTTTATGGAGAAGTATTGTTACCATTCTATGAAAAAACTTCTCATTCTCAGTATCATTCTGCTTTCTTGCCAAGCGGCCTTTGCTCAATTGCATACGACACGACGTGCGCTTATTGAAGAATTTACATCAAGTTCATCAGATGCCTGCGCTTCGAGCGATATGGTCATTGACCAATTCGAAGGCGAAGCGGCAACAAAATTTTGTATCGTAAAATGGTATCTGCCTTATGGTAAACAAGGCGGGAACAATCAATTCTATAAAGATTATCAACTTTCACTTACGCGAAGCCAGGGATATTATAACAATGATACTGTTCCCCGCATTTTCTTAAATGGCGGAAGGCATTTTGATCCGACAGGGCTTCCGCTCGATACGCTTCGGGTCCGTCTCGCACCTGAATACTCCAAGACCTCGCCATTTAAACTCGATATCTCCCACCAAATAATCGGCGATAGCATTATCGCAACTATTACGGTGCGGCAGCTTGATACGGCAGTTGATCTGAGCAAACTTTCTATCGGAGTTATCGTCAGCGAACGATATAATCAATCGTTTACCGATATCAATCATTTTCCCTATCATACAAATATTGTCCGCACGGTGCTGCCTTCGCTTGATCCGAAATCCGGCGCGATCCGCGATGCACTTCCCTTTGCTCTTGCCATGCAAGGGCATACGGTGCAGACGTTCCGATTCGCTTCTAAACTCGCACCGGCATGGGATAGATACGGGCTTGTTAGTGTCGGAGTGATACAGGATAATTCTACGAAAGAAGTTTTGCAATGCAATTGGACGGTACCGGAGATCGCCTTCACGAGGCCGACTGCAAGTACCTTTCTTTTTCTCAACGGCGCAACTGCCTGCCAATTCCAATTACGGAATCTCTCAGATGCCGATATAACCGTTACTCCTCAGCTAACGCAAAATGCGCCGGCTGATTGGAGATTGCAGCTTCACGGAATGCCGGCTCCGAATTTTATACTACCGGCGCATTCAAACGTCGAGGGTACGTTTTTCTCAGAAGAACTCGGTCCGTTCCGCGGATCATGTGATTTTAATTTATTGCTGCGTACCGATCCGGGTGTTGTCGTTGCAAATATTTCCGGAACACTTATCGGTAATGATTCGCGCGATATTATTATTAAAAACTGGGCATCGTCGGTGTATCAATCCGACCCTGATATTCAAACCTGGAAGCAGTTCGGACTCGATGCTGCAATATGCAATGACGATGCAATCGCCGATCTTTTCAATAATAATCTACTGCGCTTCCGCACGGTCTACGTTCAGCGCTCAAAATATGGTGACTCCACAGAACTTGAAAGCATAAAATATTATATGGCACATGGCGGAAGAATGATCTTTAATTCCAACAGTGTGCTGAATTATTTCAGCAGGAGCATCATCGATACGACCGTAGATAAATATGCTGTTACGTTCAAAAATGTTTTTCACACCATTCCAACCGGAATGGGACCCGGTCTCTGGTCAAAAGGAAATGTCGTAAAAGCAAATGTCTTTGCCGATACTCTTCCCTCTCCCTTTATTCTCTCTCAACGACTGGTGCAGCCGCTTGTCCCCACCGACACCTTTTCGAAACCGATGATCGTTGAACAAGGCGGCTCGAATATCGGAGCTGCAATTGAATCGAACATCGGAAAGATCGCATACCTGACATTTCCTCTTTCTGATATTCAAAATGGAAATACGGTTTCATTCATGACGAGCCAAATCCTGAAGTGGTTTCAAAGTTCTGTCTCAAAAGTGCATTCCGATGAACTTCAAGTATTATCGGCAGAAGTGTATCCAAATCCCGTTACCTCGCATGCAACATTGCGCTTACCATTTGCTGTAAATGGAAAAGTAAACTTCACTTTACACGATGAACTTGGAAGAATACTATTGCCTACGGTGCAACATATAAATGACAATCAATTGGATATTGATTGTTCATCACTTTCATCAGGGACCTATTATTATTCTCTTCAAACCACAGAGAAAATATTGCCAGGAAAATTCATTGTAGGCCATTAGCAGAAAAGAATTTCAATGGGAGCCGGGTTCTCCAACCGAAAGGAGATAAATAATTACTTAATAATTGTAAATATTTCAGAAGACACAGTTCCACCTGCAGTCATTTTGCAAACGTAAGACCCGTTAGGTAACCCTTGCAGATCAAGAGTCTCCGAATGCTCCCCTGCATTGCTCTCCCTTGTTTTTCCCAAGTTTTTCCGCCATCAAAAGTCCTAACGATAAGTCCGGAATCGCCAAAAGCAACAACATTCAACCCATCGATCTGTTAAACGGTACGTAATACATTCTGATTTTCGCCAAGTTCATAAGGAAGTCCCGGATCTTGCATAACCCACGTGAGACCTGAATTCGTACTTCGCCAAAACATCATTTTTATTTGTGAACTGAGGTGGTCAATTAGCAAACCTGTAGCAGTGCAAACATTTCCGGCACATGATAACGAAGTAAGGTTATATTGATAGCGCCAGTCAGAATCTGTATGCGTTACTTGCCAAGGAAATTGGGCGTTCGCAGACGGCGTCTTGATAATCAACACCAAGAAGAGAAAACCGATCATTTTTTTCATTGCCTATCTCTAAATATAACGGAATCTTACAAATTGAGTACCGAGCTAATATATTACTATATACAAAGATACAACATTTTCATCGGAAAGACGTATTGATTATGAATAGACAATATTTGTATTTCCCCCCGAAAATTTCGTAAGTTTGAAGTATACAGAACGTGATGAATCGAATTGGCATCATATTGGCGGTTTTTATGGTTCGCGCTGCTACTGCGCAGAATGTAGAATTTGTGCGTCCGTTAAACTCTGCTTCTCAGCTTTTATCCATCACTCAGGAGAATAATCTCGAACGATCGCTCGGTGAGTTATTTCCTTCCCGTACTTTACATAAAGCAACAATCCAAGACCGATGGGATCTCATCATTGCTGAAAGATCAATGAAGAAATCAGTAACGGCGAAATTATCTGAAAAGCGGATTACGTACGACATCCTTAAGCAGCATGGAAGAAAATATGCCGTCGTGATCTTTTCCGGTTTGTGGAAATCTGAAGCGTCGCAGCTTCAGGTCTTTCGGATTGAAGCAGGCGGATATCCGACTGCCCTTTACCATAGCAGGTGTTGGCGTTCAAATTTTTCTGATTCCTATCATGAAATACAAAACATGGTTTTTGGAAAAGATAATGTCATCCTCATAAAAGAAGGCGAAAATGGGAAAAGTCCATTCGTCATAGCATCGCTTTTCAATTTTCGCGAGACAAGGGGCTATGAAAATACCAAGCGATCTTTTTGGATAAACGATCTTACTCCTCATCTTCCGCGCCTGAGGGCATTAGTAGATTTTCCTTTGAAGTCCTTATACGGACAAGTGATAAAACTCGAAAAAATGTCCGATCATCTTCGCCTGCAAGCTGCCGATGTTGAGTTCTCCTGGGATAGAAATAATACGAAGGCGATCGAATTCTGGAATTATGACAAATCCTCGAGGAAGTTTATTGCAGAGAATAATCTTTCCATACTAAGAGTTGTGGATGGCAGATAATTCTCACTTGTCATTTCGAACGGATTCTGCCGTTCCTTCGTCGCATCAGAGTCCGTTCGAAATGACACTATAAATTTTTCTAATTCCATACAATATCCTACAACATCATTCGTCTTAAACAGTATGAATATCTGTTTGCAGTGGAATCGGTAATTACTATATCAGATAAAAGGCTCGTGGATCAGCAGATAGACCGCACCGTTCGCTCTACGAAAGATAAGCTGCTGCGCTTTATCCGCTCGAAAGTTAGCGATAACGGCGATGCAGAGGACATTCTGCAGGATGTTTTCTACCAATTTGTCGAATCAACCGATCCTGAAGAACCTATTGCACAAGTAACATCATGGCTTTTTACCGTCGCACGAAACAAGATCACCGATTGGTACCGCAAGAAAAAGCCGCAGTCATTCACACGATACGTTGCCGATAACAGCGAAGACTCACTTGATGAATTCATCGATGAGATCGTGGCTTCACCGGAACAATCGCTCGAAGGGTCTTTTTTTCGCGAAGCGATGACGCAAGCACTTGCCGAACTTCCCGAAGCGCAGCGAGATGTATTCATCATGCATGAAGTAGAAGGCATTCCGTTTGAGGAGATCGTAAAGATCACCGGAGCGCCTTTGAATACGCTGCTCTCACGCAAAAGATACGCAGTGAAATATTTGCGGGAAAGACTCGCAGATTTTGATGAGTAATTCGTAGCACGGGTGAGACTCCAGCGCTACAAAAAAAATTAAGAAAGGAAAAATAGTATGTTTAAAGTATTAAAAGGAATAGCATTTTTTATCATCTTCGTATTTCTCTTCGGATTTATCACGATGAGTTTATGGAATGCACTTATCCCTGATCTTTTTCACGGACCGACGATCGTCTATTGGCAAGCCATCGGCTTACTGGTTCTTGCAAAGATATTTTTCGGCGGATTTCATGGCGGACACCGCGGCAGATGCGGAGGAAAGCATCGTCATTGGAGCAAAGAATGGGGAAAAGATTGGGATACCTATCAAGGTTGGCGCTGCTGGGGTCAGGATTGGGAAGAAAAAATCAAGAACATGACGCCGGAAGAGCGCGAAGATTGGAAACGAACAATGAAAGAACAGTGGCGCTCAGCGAAGGATAAAATGAATCACGATCACGAAAATGACGAGACGAAAGTCTCTTAGACTAGTGAGAGCATTCCGAGTTGTTCTTTGAAAACTGATTAGTGATTAAGGCTGCCAACCTGCACGCTCGGCTTTATCGAGAATAAGGCTTATCGAACCGATGGCGATCTTCATATCAATTCTGATAGGGATCGCGGCGGGATCCTTCGTGATATAGGCAGTAAATTTACCGCTTGCACCCAGAGGTGCGCTATCACCCATTTCGGCCCTACCATCGACGATATAGGTTTGAATTTCTTTATCATCGAAAGCCGGACATTCCTGCTCTTTTTCATTTCGCGTAAAATTACAGTTCACAAGTTTCTCGCCATCATGACCGCGTAAGGGAAAAAAATATCGAGCGTTTGAACCGTTCCATTCACGGAGATTAAAGAAAAGAGTGAGTGCATCGCTGAATGGACGGACATCCGAAATGATTCTGTTTTTAACGGTGGCATCGGAATAGGAAATTGTTTTCTGTGCCGGATCAAAGAAAAAAGTCCGGTTCAATTTTTTTTCGCCATCGTATCCATGCTCTTCAAAACGCATAAGACAGACTGCTGCAGTATCGATCACATCATCGACAACATCTTTTGTATCAAGAAACGGCACTTCCGCAGACCAGAATTTTAAGCGTGTCTTGATCTGGTTTCCTCCTTGAGGAGCACCGGTTTCAATTACCAGTGTTCCTAATTTAATAAAGCCAAATTTTACTTTATAGGTCAGTCGCTCGCCTGTTTTAAAGACCGGTAATTTCCTTTGCGCAAATGAGTTTTGCGAACTACCGACTGTTATAATGATAAAAAGGAATACGACTGCAATTCGTCTTGTGATAGAGGATTGCAGTAAATAATTTTTGGAAAAAAAAATCATCAAATAAATTGAAAATGTTGATCTCAAATGTGTAGACAATGGACTTAGGAATATGCCTGGAGAGACGCACGGAGTATTATACGAGAAAATTGGATTAAATGTTCCATGTTTGGGCAAAATGGCTTAACTGCCCACCCAAAAATCCAGATTTACTAAACTACCAAAATAATTGTCGTATATTTGCACCCATTAACTGACTGACGGTCAGTTAATTTATGGTGAAACATAGGTATTGAAGTTCCGTATCGGCTCGTAAATTATTAATTATAGTGACTTATGGGAATTGTTGAGAGGAAAGAGCGGGAAAAGGAAGCGCGCAGGAATCAAATTCTAGACGCAACAGAGCGTGTCTTTGAAGCAAAGGGCACTCAACTTGCGACTATGGATGATATTGCCCGGGATGCTGAGCTTGCAAAAGGGACGATCTATCTCTACTATAGAAATAAGGACGAGCTTCAACTAGGTGTGATGCTTAGAGCAATGGATCTTATGCATGAAAGTTTCGAAAGTGCAGCTTCAAATGAAAATCTTGCACTTAAGAAATTTCAGGCGGTGGGAAATGCGTATTGGAAATTTGCTGAAGAACATCCGTTTCAATTCAAGATGATGTGCAATTCTGATTTTCCACTGCGTGAAAATATTTCTGACGAGATGATTCTTGAAATGAATGAAAAAGGAAGCTGGGTCTGGAAACTTCTTGTTGGCATAATCGAAGAAGGCAAAAAAGAAGGTACCATCAAATCTGATGTTGAAAGTTTTTCCGTCGCAATGCTTTCGTGGCTTAATACAATGTCAGTACTCCGATTGTATCAAAAGGTGCAGGAGAATACGGCGAAAGGAACAGCCATTACAGCGAAACAATCGTTCAATTTCTGTACGATGGATTTCCGGAAGGTCTATGACCTATCAGTAGCGACTTTACTATCACATGCAGTAACTCCCGAAGGTGCGAAATATCTTCCGCCTATCCGCTTTCCTTCGATGGAAGAGCTTAATATCAGCGCCGGAGATGCACTTAATGATCTGAATATCTCAAAAGAATCAAACAAAAATATATTAGCTTAAAATTTATCCGCAAATTACAATCTTCAAACGTATGAAACGTCTTTTCTTTTTCTTAATGCTCACATCGTCTGTCGTCACTCAATCGCGAGTCTACGGACAAACAGCACCAACTCCGCTTGCTCTGCACAGCTATATCGAAACAGCGTTGGCACAAAATCCTGAGGTGCAGGCAACACGTGCCCAATGGAAAATCAGCGATGCCCATGTGACGCAATCCTCTTCATACCTTTATCCCCGCCTTGATTTCAGTTCAAAATTTTCGCAGTATTCCGGAGGCAGGATCATTGAAATTCCCGGCGTCGGCAAATTTAATACTGCTGCGCTTGGAGTGGTACCATGGGATAATGAATTTATGCTCAGCTGGAATATTGCAAACTTTGGAGTGTGGCAAGGGATGGCAGTTTCACAAAGTTTCCGCGATGCTTCTTCGGCTGCAGTTTCTGCAAAAGAACTTGCTCTAACCTACCTGGTTAGTGAGGCATACTATACCTATGCGAAGGCAAACGAGCTTGTAGCCGTGCGCAAGAATGCCGAATTGCTTGCTGAGGAAAATCTAAAGGTAGCGAATGCACTTTTCACCAATGATAAAGCTCCGAAGAATGATGTGCTTCGCGCTGAAGTCGGTGTTGCCTCATCGCAAGGTGACGTCCTATCAGCGCAGAATATGGCAATGCTTGCGAAAACAAATTTTAATAATTTGCTTAAGCGTGATTATGATGCTGAAATTAATGTGCCAAACACTGATGAGCTTTCCTCACTCGTAAGTTCAAGTCCGGATCTGGCTTCTAAAGAAACTGACGTAATGAATACTCTTTCTTTTCATCCTTTGCATGAAGATGAGGAAATGGCATTTGCAAACCGCCCTGAACTCACACAGATATTGCGCACCGGAGATGCCCTCGGAGCGACAAAGCGCGCAGCATTCTCGGATTTTCTTCCGAATATTTCGCTCTTTGCAAGTTATGGATGGATGGAAAATTCATTGCAATTTGCTAAGAGCAATCATTTGCTGGTCGGCGGCGCTCAACTGAAATGGAATCTCTTTTCCGGTTTCAACACGAATGCAAAAATGCAGGAGACTGATGCGCAGATCGAAGAACTTCGTTTCAATGCAGAGTCTGCATTTGCAGGTATCCGCCTGGAAATAGAAAATGCGCGATTGGAGAAAGTCAATTCAGCTCAGCGTCTGGCTATTGCAAAGAAACAAATCTTAAGCGCCGAGGAGAATTATCGCATCACCAAATTGCAATATGATAACGGAATAGCGCAGCTTATTACTATGCTTGATGCGCAGACAACACTTGCAAATTCAAAAGCAAATCTTGCGACAACGACATTTGACGTACTGATCGCGGAAGCAAAATATAAAAAAGCCCTTGGCTTACGATAATTTTATCTATAAGAATACTCATACTATTTTACAGAATTGAATCCCTTATGAAAAATATTCTCAAAATCTCACTTCTCGGTTTTCTTTTTATTTCATCGGCAATGCTTTCATCCTGCTCCAAATCCGGAGCAGATGCACCGCAAAAAACCGTCGAAGTTTTTTCCGTAAAAACTACAACGGTCCAAGTTGCTCCGATGGCAGCAACATTCAAAGCAACCGGAACTCTGGAGGGTATTCGTGAAGCCAATGTCAATAGCGAAACTCAGGGGCGCATTCTCAGGGTAATAGCAAATAACGGTTCACGCATCGGCCAAGGCTCGACTCTCGTCGTCGTAGATAATGAGTTGAAAGCTATAGCTCTTCAACAGGCGCAGGCGCAGAGACTCACAGCCGAGGCATCTTTGGAAAAAGCGAAGATCGATCTTGGACGGACTCAGGAACTCCAAAAATCCAGCGCCGTGACAAAGAGTCAGCTTGAACTTGCAGATCTTCAGGTCAAGAGTGCAGAAGCAATGCTCAAAGCAGCACAGTCCGGTGAAAGCCTTGCCAGGCGCCAGCTTGCCGATGCAACCGTGAAAGCACCCTTTTCGGGAGTAGTAGCAATGCGTTATGTTAATCAAGGCGAATTGCTCAGCCAAAATACAAAAGTTGCAACGATCGTAGACGACTCAAAGATGAAACTCAGGATCAATATCGGTGAACTCGATGTCCCCCTCGTTAAGATCGGTGATAAGGTGAATGTAACTGTCGATGCTCAGGGAGGTAAACAGATCGAAGGAAGGATCGCAACGATTTCGAGCAAAGCGGATATGGCTCGCGCGTATATAGTCGAAGTAGAAATTCCGAACAATGACAGGTCACTAAAAAGCGGCATGTTCGCCCGCGCTGAAATTCAGCGTGAAGCTGCTCATGAAGTACCCACTGTTCCCTCAGCAGCACTTATTGTCAATGGTGAGCGCACCCAAGTATATGTAAACGATAACGGCATCGCCCGCTTAAAAGCCGTGAAGATCGGAGCATCAACTCCTGAGCGCGCTGAGATCACCGAAGGCTTGAATGCCGGTGATGTTGTCGTGATCTTCGGGCAAAGCCAACTCGTCGATGGCTCTAAATTAAAAATTCAAAATTAATTTTTACATTTTACATTTTTAATTTTACATTAAAAAAAATGACTATTACAGAACTTTCTATCAAACGCCCCGTATTTATCACGATCGTCTTCGTGGCGCTTGCGATCATGGGACTCTTTGCTTATACAAGACTCGGAACAGATCTTCTGCCGAAGATGGACTTCCCGAATATCTCGGTTATCACTACATATCCGGGTGCAGGACCGGAAGAAATTGAAGACCTTATCTCCAAACCTGTCGAGGAAGCAGTTTCGGGTACGAATCAACTTGATAACGTCCGCTCGTTTTCGCGCGAAGGTTATTCTGTTGTGCTCGGTCAGTTTCTCTTAACTGCAAATGCGGATCAGGCAGCAGCCGACGTACAGCGTCGTGTTGAGCTTATCAAAGCAAAATTGCCGAGAGATGCCGATGCGCCGCGCGTCGTGAAGATCGATATTGGCGCGCAGCCTATTTTACGCGTATCTACAACTTCAACAGTTCTCACGCAAACTGAACTCTATCAACTTGCAAAAGATAAACTCAAGCCGCGCATCGAAGCAACTGAAGGTATTGCGCAGGTGGATATCACCGGCGGCAGACGACGTGAGATAAAAGTATCGGTTGATAATGACAAACTCAAAGCGTATGGTTTATCGATCACCCAAGTTTCATCAGTAATGCAGGCGCAGAATCTTGACTTTCCTACCGGGAAGATCACACAGCCTACCGATCAATATATCGTCAGAGTAAAAGGTAAATTTACTTCTTTAGATGAAATGAAGACTTTGCCGATTACCACGATGTCGAACGGCACAACGATCTATCTCGGAGATGTGGCGCGTGTTGAGAATAGCTATAATGAAGATATCATGCCGACGCGGCTTAACGGAACAGAGGCAGTCGGATTGCTTTGCATCAAACAATCGGATGCGAATGCTACTTCGACTGCTGATAATATGTACAAGGTATTAAAAGATCTTGAAAAAGAATATGCAAGTGACGGTATTAAATTCGAGATCGCACAGGATGCTACACTTTATACACGAGCATCTATCAGTGAAGTGTTTCGCGATCTTGGAATTGCCATTCTTCTTGTTGCATCGGTGCTCTTCCTTTTCCTGCGAAGCGGACGAAATGCACTCATCGTTCTTGTCTCCATTCCGACCTCACTGATAACGACAGGTATTTTCATGTGGCTATTCGGATTCACCTTGAATTTGATGAGCTTAATGGCACTTGCTTTAGTGATCGGAATCCTTGTTGATGACTCCATCGTTGTTTTGGAAAATATTCACAGGCATTTGGAGATGGGCGAATCGCCTATTCAGGCTGCGCTTAAAGGTCGAAGCGAGATCGGCTTTGCTGCTATTGCTATTACACTTGTAGACGTCGTAGTATTCCTTCCTATTTCACTTGTCAGTGGTATATCTGGGAAGATCTTCCGAGAATTTGGTTTAACGGTTGTCAGTTCAACTCTTATTTCGCTCCTCGTTAGTTTCACACTAACTCCGATGTTAGCAGCAAAATTTGGTAAAGCACATGAAGTTATCAAATTCAAACCGCTTCGTTGGATATCTGATAAGTTCGAACGCTTTCAGGATATGCTTGAGAGAAAATATCACACGGTTCTTGCTTGGTCACTTGAACATCGCTGGGTGATCCTGACAAGCTCGACACTTCTTTTCCTCGGAAGCTGCAGCCTTGTAATTACCGGACAGATCGGCGGCGAATTTATTACACAGCCTGATCGCGGCGAGTTTGCTGTGAACTACGAATTTCCTGCCGGGACAAATGTCACCACTGCTGATTCACTTGTCAAGCTTTACGAAAAAGAACTTGCACAGGATAAGAACATCGCGCGATATCTGACTATTGTGGGCGAACAAGAAGATCAATGGGGAAAAACCGACAGAGGGAATGTCGGCCAAGTACAAGTTCGTACGCTGGCACCTGGTAAACGAATTCGAACGACGAATCAGGAAATGGCATACGTCGGAGAGCTTGCAAAAAAAATACCTGGGCTTCTTGTACGTACCTCACCGATCGGAATTTTTGGAACTGCAAACCAGGCGCCGCTGATGATCGAGATGCGCGGTGATAATACCGCTGATCTGCTCCACTATACGGACACGTTGATGGGAAAGATCAAAAATATAAACGGGCTAAAAGATCTAAAAAGCTCATACGAAGAAGGTCAGCCTGAAGCAAAAATTATTTTTGATCGTGATAGACTCTCGGCAAACGGCATGACCCTTGGTGAAGCAGCGCTTGCTATCCGAACTGCACTTGCCGGAAATACCGACAGTAAATATAAAGAAGGTCAAACAGAGTTCGATATTAATGTCATCTACGATAAGCTCGATCGCTCCAATGCTCAGGAAGTTGCAAATATTTCTTTAGTCAACAGAGCAGGACAGCAGTTGAAATTATCCGATGTTGCATCGATCGTTTACGGAAAAGGACCATCCCAAATTAACCGTAAGAATCGTGAACGCGTTGTTACGCTTACCGGTGGCCTTGCCGGAAGACCTATTGGAGATGTCGTTAAAGATGTTGAAAAAGTCATTGCAACAATGCCTGTGCCTAAAGGAATGAACGAACCATATTTTGCAGGCGATGCAGAAAATCAGCGCAAATCCGGCGGAGATATGGGAATTGCATTCCTGCTTGCTATCATGTTCGTATACATGATCATGGTTGCGCTGTTCGAATCGTATGCAACTCCGTTTACGATCATGTTCAGTTTACCTGTTGCAATGATCGGAGCATTAACCATGCTATGGCTGACAGGGAAAACACTTTCGCTATTTACCATCGTCGGAATCATAATGCTAATGGGACTTGTAACCAAGAATGCTATTCTTATTCTTGACAGAACGAATGCCAGAAGAGCGCTGGGTCACGGAATAAAGGAGTCGCTTCTCGAAGCAGGACCGACACGTCTGCGGCCGATCATCATGACAACCGTTACGATGATCTTAGGAATGATGCCGCTGGCATTAGGATTTGGTGAAGGCTCGGAGTTCAGACAAGGAATGTCGATCGCTATCATAGGCGGCTTAACAAGTTCGATGCTTCTGACACTTGTGCTTGTACCCGTCATGTACACGTACGTTGAATCATGGCGAGAGAAATTCCCGAGATTTTTTAAGAAAATTCTTTTTCTCGGCAGGATCAAAAAACCAAGACCGGGATATGAAGCAGTATAATCGATTTGTCGTGTCTTGACGTGCGGGGTTATGGATGATGATGGATAAGGTGAAAACTGCGCGGCAGGATGCGGGATACCAGGACCGGATATTCACAGAATATCCGGTCTTTTTATAATCATTATTAAAAATTCACTTTCCCAAGTGTAACACTTAGCCTGAAACGGTGTTTATATGATGACTTCTGGAAATACTTCATTTTATATAATTTCATGAAATTGAACAGAATTACGCATATTGCAGCGCTTATAGCGCTCTTTTTTATATCGCTTCCGCAAATATCCACAGCTCAGATGAGTGGCGTCACCGCTTTGGTCAAAGGCAAAGTAAGCTCTTCAACTGGGAATATAGCAGATGGCGTGACGATAACGGCTTATAAAGGATCAGAAAGTATACGAACAACAAAATCAACTCCGGAAGGTAAATTCACGATCGTCTTGCAGCCGGGAATGCAATACCGTCTGACCTTCGCAAGTACGAAGTACTATTATCATGAAGAGCAGCTTTCTATTCCTGCTTCGGATAAATATCAGGAAGTACCCGTTCAGGTGACGTTGAAAGAACTTGAACTCGGAAAACCATATTCATTCAGTGGGCTTATTTTCGAACCAAAAAGCTCGGATATTGCTTCAAGCGTGATGCAGGATATGGAAGCGATTGCAAATGCAATGCGGCATAATTCGAAGCTTACTTTGAATGGAACGGTCTACCCTGACGAAACCCCTTCAGGAAAAAAAGCAGTCGCACAAAACTCTCTTGCCGCTTCACGGAAATCGGCGATCATTGCATTCTTCCAGTCAAAAAATATTGCAACGTCAAATATTTCCATCGAGATCAATACAAACATCACCACAAACGGATCTTTCGAGCGTATGATTAGCGTCGAAACCGTCGCTCCGACAAAAGGTAAGAAGAAAAAGAAAGCACCGGCTGCAATTTCAGCAATGAAAAAGGTAATGGTACCGCAGAACGCAGTGCTTGTGATGCAGGTGGCATCGTGAGGAAATTAAAAATGTAAAAATTAAAAATTGGGATGCGTTTTCTATTGGGGCGGACTCTTAGTCCGCCCTTCTTATTTTATTTTACAATCACTATCTGCCCTATTGCACTCTTTCTTTGCTGAGTAGTAATCCGTACAAGATAACTTCCTGATGAAATAATTGCTGGCATCTGGAGTTCAAGTGTTTCGCCATTTAGCTGCGAATTCGTTTTATATACTGAAGCACCTGTTGCAGAATTCATAATCTCAACCGCTACATTCTTATCTGTAATGCCATTCATAATGATATGCAGTGTTGAAGTATTATTCAGATCAAGCGGACTCGGATACATGGTGCGAATTTCAAATTGAGCGGCTGAAGTTTGTTTTTCATGAACAGCATTGAGCGGCTGTGCCTGAAGTGAGCTAATATCTAACGCCCATGCCGATCTGCCATGTGTTCCGGCAATGAGCCAGTTCTTATACTGCGTGATCGTCCCGACTACAACATGCGGCATACCTGTTCCGAGATTCGACCACGTCGTACCACCGTCTGTCGTCACAAAAACTCCAACATCTGTTGCAACTATCAGGCATTGATTTTTTGCTAACGGATTTGCCTGCTCAGCAAGCGAATCGATAATAATAGCATTGACGCTGACATTTGGTAAGTTACCGGAAATACTTGTCCATTTCTTACCACCATTTGTGGTCTTATAAACGTGCGGAGAAGTTGTTCCGGTCAACCCGCAAAATGCTAGCATGGAATCACTGCGGTCGCATGCTATCGTTTCGACAAATGCGCCGGGTAATCCTGTAGTTATTTTAATCCATCGCGGCATAGAGTCCTGAGGAATTGATGAATTATAGACTGTTCTATACAAACTCGTCGAACCTGATACAAGTCCGCCTGCCCATAACATCGGACGGCCATTTTCATCACGAACTCCAAGTGCTATGCAATCAATCGTACCATTATACCAAGCCTTTCCGCTTCCGGCGATCTGAGGAGACCAAGGCTGGATCACCGTGCCGCTATCGGGATTTGTAAAATCAAGTTTCGAACGATAGACATGTAATCTTCCGGTATAGAGTTCATTACCTCTCTGTTTATCAAGAACCACAGGAGGAATAAATGCGCATGACTCGGATGAATCAGTAATGCCCCGACGCTTGGCGATCGTAGAAAGATCTATCCACTTTTTGGCATTCGGATCGTGATTGCCGTTATCACTAAAAAGATTCGGGCGCAATGAGTCAAGCGTAGTGCGAAAAAAGATCTTCCCAAGTTGCAGCGACGTCATGATATGATCTTTGTTATTCGGATCAGCCTGTGATTGACCGCCATCGCCTCGATTGATCCAATCCCAATCACTATTGGGGCTGAATCCGTGCGCAACCGTTCCGTTATCTTGTGTACCGCCCATTAATTTGAGAGAATCAACAGTAAAAGTATTTCCAAGATTCGCCATCCCCGCAACCCACGGTTCGAGATGGTAAAACATCGTAATAGGCAAACCCTTAAGCTGAGTCCATGATGTTGCGCCAAAATCATGGGTATTAAAAACTCCTCCGTCTTGTCCGTTAAGAAGATCGGTGCCGGATTTTGCAGCAGTAAATGCAAGGGCATGTTGATCGGAATGTTGCGAACGGTCATTCGCGAAATAATGCGGATAGGCTTTGGTAATATTTGTCCATGTATCGCCTCCATTGGTTGAATAAATAACATCAATACCGCCGACTAATAATTCAATTCCCTTTCCGTTCGCATCTGATCCCGGGCGCCCGATAATGAAATTATCATAGCCGCCTTGCTTATTGAAAAGATCGACGCTATCAATATTATTTCCGAGGAATGGCAGCCTATAATTCGAATCGAGTTTGATCTGCCAGGAATTATTATTGTCCGGATTTGTCGTTGCAAAAATTCCATAAAAATTTTCGTCGAAGTTATATCCTGTCACCGGATTTTTATCGACTTTCGAAACAACACTGAACAAAGTCGGCACACCTATGCCGTTGAGCGTCCAAAAAAGTGAAGTTCGTGCAAGGCGCTTCAGTTTAAACCCGTTCGGATATCCTGAATTCGGCAGCGTATCTATCCTTGCCCACGTTGCACCGGAATCACGCGTTCTCCAAAGTCCTGTATAAGGAGAAGAGGTATTATTGAAATCAATATGCTGCCACATGGCAGCAACGAGATTGCCGCGATCGGAAGGATTTATAACCAGATCGATTGCAGGGACGGGGTTAGAAGTTTTCCCCGCGCCTGCTCGTACCAGTAGAGAATGCATCCATGTCACTCCGTAATCATTGGATTTCCAAATGCCGCGGTTCGTATCTGCAATGGCATTCGGACCTGGTACGCAAACATAAATTATTTTTTTATCAACAGGATCTACGATAATTTTCTCAATATATTGCGTCTTGCCTAATCCGAGAAAATTCCATGTCAATCCGCCGTCAACACTACGCCATAAACCATTGCCGGGATAGGAATCACCGCTGTTATTACATTCACCCATGCCCAGATAGATCGTATTCGCATCATGCGGATCGAGCGTGATGCAGCCGATGGGTAGTGAAGCGAAGGTATCAGTAAGCGCAGTCCAGGTATTGCCATGATCTATCGTCTTCCATAATCCGCCTGAGGCAGCACCTACATAAAATGTATTCGAATCCGTCGGATGGGTTGCAATTGCCGTTACTCTTCCTCCGATCGTATAAGGTCCGATCTGCTGCCACTGCATTGTGGATTGAATATTTCCGGATGGTTTATAGACCGGAAGTTTTCGTGCTTGTTCGAGAGCGTTTGGATAATAAGATGGATCGAGATATTCATTCGGGTACGCACGCTTGCGAAGCCAATCGAAATTACGTTCCTCGCCTGATGATCCCGGTGGTGGATAATGCTTTCCAATTTGCTTAGGGTTTTCTGTTAGTGAATCTTTTGTGCACTTACGGTGATTCTTTTTATGTTTATGTTTTAAGGTTTTTACTACCTTTACAGATGACTGTGAGTTTACCTGAGCCGAACCGGCAGTTGCAGTTGCAAAAAAAGCGAACGAAATGAGAATGAATATCTTCTTATTGATCCGATGTATCATGTGAAATATTTTAAGCATTACGGTGTTAGATAACAACCCAATTCAGGGTGAAAATGATTCGAGCAATGATAAGAGTATTCCCCGGAGCATCGGTAAGCGTACGCTTCAGCCTGCGTAAATCGTATATCCTTAACCTCGTTCGCAGGCTGAAGCCTGCGCCTACCTTCGTTTGTTTCATGCTCTTGCTGCTCTGCTCCGGGTATGTGTCCGCCCAAGAGTCCCATATCGAAAAACTTCCGATTTCGATCAGTGATCCCTCACAAAGCGAAGCCCTGCCGGTTATCAGCATTGACGGCAAGCGATTATTTTTTACCCGCGCACGGCAAGGATTTGACGGCTCGACCGTGCTCGATGTATGGCGAAGTTTTGTAAAACCTGATGGCACCTTTGAAGAACCGGAAGTTCTCGGAGGCAATCTCAGGTCGCGTTATGGCATTGCCGTTACAAGTATCTCTCCTGATAATAACTCTCTGTATCTCATTGGCAAACTTCAAGCCTCTACTGCGAACGAAGACCGCGTTATGGTCTCACGTCGCACAAAAACCGGATGGGCAGTCCCAACTCCTATTCATATAAACGGGCTGAAACTCGTAGGTCCAAAATCAGAATACTTAATTATTGATTTCGCATTCGGACCGGATCAACGAACGCTTATTATGTCGGTAACGCGAGATTCCACTCTCGGAGGAAGAGATCTCTATGTCTGCTTTCTTGATGAAACACAGAATTCATGGAGCGTACCGGTATGGCTTGGCGCAGATATTAATTCAACAAGCAACGAAGCCACTCCGTATCTTGCTGCAGATAATAAGACGCTGTATTTTTCATCCGATAGACCGGGAGGAATTGGAGACCTTGATGTCTATCGCTCTACGCGTTTAGATAGCAGTTGGCAGCATTGGTCCAAACCGGAAAACATCGGAGCATCGATCAATCGTCCCGGCAGAACGTCGTATTATACTGAAGATGCACAAGGCAAGTATGCGTACTTTGTCTGGCGTCCGAATATAAACTCGCAATCGGATATTTTTCGCGCACCCGCTCCGAAGAGAGAAAATTCAGTTACACTTATTACCGGTTTAGTTTTAGATGAAACCGGTACGCCGCTTGAGGCTGTGATTCGTTATGACAGGCTATCCGACGGAAAACATTTAGGAATTGCACGCAGCGACCCTTCAAACGGAGCATACCAGATAACACTTCCATCGGGAGAAGCATACAGTCTCTATGCGCAAAAGCAGGGCTATCTGCCGGCAAGCGAATCCTTCGATGCAAAGAAAGTCATTGCATTCAAGACGATCGAAAAGAATCTGATCCTCGTGAAGATCAAAGAAAATGCTACGATCAGATTGAATAATATTTTTTTTGAAACCGATAAAACCGAATTGCTTCCTGCTTCTTTTGCAGAGCTTGATAGATTGGGGGATATCTTAGTAAAAGATACGGCTCTTCATATTGCCATCGAAGGACATACCGATAACATCGGAAGCGAAGCGCACAATAAATCCCTTTCGCTCGGAAGAGCAAATGCCGTTGTAGCATATCTCGAAGCAAAAGGAATTCCGAAATCGAGGTTAGAGTCCCACGGCTACGCCGCCGAAAAACCGATAGCCTCAAACGACTCCGATGAAGGCAAAGCAAAAAACAGAAGAGTGGAGTTTAGGATATTGAAGGAGGGGAAGTAATACATCCTCAATAAGAATGTGTCATTTGCATTTTCAGGGTTTATGTTGTATATTTGCATACCGTGACTGGAACCTCCGAGCCGAAATGACTCCCTGATTCTGATCCCTTTAGGAAATTCATGATTATAAAAATCTGTAATT
>JANYLL010000175.1 GCA_025357895.1 Ignavibacteriota bacterium | reverse complement strand
CCTAATTTAGCACCAACATACCTTCAATATGGTGTTGTTGCCTTGGGTACAACAAATACGCATAGCTTTTATCTAACAGATACCGGTACTGCGCCGCTGATTGTAAAGGCTATAACACCTATTACCCCTCCGGTACGCAACGTTGGACTTGCTCCGGGAGATACGATTTTCCCGGGTCAGGCAAATGGCAAGATCGTAACGGTTGATATGGGACTAAATTATTATACCGATACAACAGTCATATTATATGTAACATATAGAACAAGCTGTCCCGAGCCAATACCTGAGACGCTTCATATTGCAGCGTCATATATTAATCCGACAAATACGGGACATCCGTATACACCAACTTTCCTCAATTGCAGGAATCAGCTCGATAGTATTCAGGCTATTAATGTCGGAACAACGAACCTGACACTTCGTCAGATTGATATAATCAATCAGGTTCCGGCAGGGGCGCCGCAGTTCGCTTTTGTCAGTGGACCGATTCCACAAACATTGGTGGTGAATAAAGTCTATAGACCGGGTACTAGATTATTTTATCCCATACTCTATGCTCCGACTATTGAAGGACCTGTTTCTGCAACTGTTCAGGTTACGTGGGATAGTTTAGGCACTGATGGTAAGCTAAAGAGAACAATACTCTCGACGAATATTCTAACCGGTATAGGCAGAGTTGAGCGCGATACATTGACTCCGGTGATTACGACTCCTTCACAAGCACCTAACTGGACAACAGGCTCCGGAATTGACGTACAAGTTAATTTTGGCGGGTTCTGGAGAGATAGTATTGTCAACGGTAATATTCTGACCAATCCGGAAGCTGTTCCTGCCGATATACAGGCGAATGGCATGACATTCTCAGTAACATATCGAAGGGATTTACTGAGATACAATGTATCTTCAGTAAAGTTTGACCCGTCACTTTCACTCGTCGGCACGAACCCTGTTCCGGTGTCGGATGGAAATGGAAATGAAACTGTAACGTATGTATTGCAAAGCAATGCCGGTCCGATCACGAAAAAGATGACGGCTGCAACGTTGCAATTCGAAATTATGGTGGCAAAGGATTATAGTACTTCGATCGCAGTTTCCAATGCGTATTACTGGGGAGCAAATCCATCTGATTCGCTCTGTTATGTTATCACTGCATTAGGAACAACACCTTTCGCCCCCAACCCTACGTGCGGCGATTCAACGCTCAGACATTACCTCTATGGAGGTTTGCCGACGAAGATCATTTCTGTAACGCCGAATCCATCCATTGAAGGACAGGTTCCGATCGTTACCTATGATGTGAAGGTTGCGAAGATACCTTTGACGATCGAGCTATTCGATGCGCTCGGAGAGCGTATTCGTGTCATCGAAAAAAATGTACCGCACGAAATCGGACAGTATATTTTGCCGCTCGGAGTGAAGAGCTTTCCAAGTGGAATGTATGTGCTTCGTATCACGACTCCGAATTCCGTAGAGTTGAGAGACTTCGTCATACAGAAGTAAAAGTATTTAGTTTAGATGAAAAGCATTGCATCCTGAAACGATGTGTTTCAGGATGCAATGCATTTGTCACTATCGGATGTTATCCATTGATGTACTATTCGTATGAAGAAGCTCACGCTCGTTGCTTTATTTCTCATCTTCGGATCTGTCACTGTTTCTGCTCAGGTGCTTTGGAAGCATGCTAAAGGTGGACCTCGCAATGGTTCTACAAACAGCCTGACAATTGATTCAAGCCAAAACGTTTACGTTTGTACCGGAGGTGATGGAGTTCTTCGGAGCACCGATCATGGTGCTTCATGGCATGGGTACAACAAAGGGATCCGCCAGTTACCCATGAAATGGCTGGTCTCAAGCTCGATAAGCGGCGGAGCCTATGTTTTTGGTCTGTCGCACAAGAAAGAATTAATGCGGCGTGTATTTAATACGCAAAGCTCCGATAACCAATGGGAATATCTCGATTCCATCATTAATGGAAGTTCAACTCTTGATATTACGCAGATGCTGACAAACCTAAAAGGCTATTTATATCTGGCAACTGCAAGTTTTGGAATTCTTCGCTCACGAGATAACGGATTGCATTTTGATCAACCTGCAAATTTAAAAGCCCCCACTCCTGATAGCTTCGTTGTCTGTATGACAGTTGATCAGCGTAACGGAGATCTTTATGCTATTTCTGAAGGCAACACTTTTAGACAGCCTGAACCCGCGAAATGGATTGTGCACCTATCCCGTTCGACAGATGATGGCAAAACCTGGAGCCTGCTTCCCAGTGTTCCTACCAACCCTCTGTTCATTTCAACTATTGTTAAAGCCGATGACGGATCTATCATTGTAGGCTACAGAGTTAATAGCTATGACAGTATTCGCGCCTCCCGTTCTACTGATATGGGGCAATCATGGAAACCGGTGTTTTGGCTTCCTATAGAACATAATAAAGGTGTGGATGCTTTGATCCATGCAGTCAAAGGTAAAGACCTTTATCTTAATGCTCACGGACCGACGTATCGTTCTACAGATTATGGCGCAACGTGGAATGTCCGTAATCCAAATAAAGCGGGAGAGGAAACTTTCACTCTTGTCGCAGATAGCTCAGAGAGGCTTTTTCAATGTGCAATTCCTGATGGAGTCTATAGCTCCCTCGATAGCGGCTTAACATTTACCAATGATTCAACATTGTTAGTACAGCATCTCGATGGAGGAATGGCTGTTGATTCAAAGGGTGATGTTCTTACAATGTCACAATTTAATTTATACTATACCGTTGATCAGGGGAATTACTGGCGCTCACCAGGAGAACTCGATGAGGCACAATTTCCCTTGATAGTCTGTGATAAAGAAGATTATTTTTACTATAGTTCGTTCGACGGCTTATTTCGTTGGCCGCCGAATAGAGATACATTTCAAAATGTTATAAAGAAAGACCTCGCCCAGCATCCCACAAATCAGGTAACCTACATGGCAGTTAGTCCGACAGATGAATTGTGGGCATCGATTCAACACGATCCAAAGGGTGACGGCTCTGAGCCGTGGTTTGCTCGTTCTAAAGATCACGGTACGACTTGGACAAGGGTGAATACGTCACCTGACTATGGCATTCCTACGTATCTCGAAGTTGATGTATTCGGGTTTTCTGCCGGCACAAATCCTAATGTGGATGATACGATCTATGTTTCCGGAAATACAAATACTATTTATCGTTCAATAAATAGCGGAATAAACTGGGATATTATCAATACCGAAGGAAATGGAATAATACAATTCATTGGTCATCCTGATGGATCGGTTTTTCGTCTTCAGGGTGGCGCACCGGGTAAGGTCGGACAACCTGGTGATAGTGGTGTACTCAGCGGGGGATTGTATCGGTCACTGAATGGAGGGAAGGATTGGACGAAAGTTTTTCCGACTCTCGCTCAAAATTTTGCTGATTCAATAAATTATTTTGGTCTTGCCGTAATGCCTTTGCTACTTGATCGATCAGGAAAAATTTTAATTTGCACTGTTGATAGCGGAATTTATCGGTCAAAGAATAAGGACTTTACTGAATGGGAAAACGTAAGCTCCGGATTTGATGGTGATGATTTTTATGACACGAAGCCGCTAAATTGTTCACAGATTGTGCAGGATAAGAAATCCGGATTATATTATGCGAACTCTCGAGGAGCCAGCGTATTTATTGGTACATCCGATCTTACTACCCTATGGGATGCTGTTCCGAGAAGCCCGCTCTCTCCTTCTATCAGCGAACCGATAAATTATCCAAACCCGTTCTCAAAATCAACGCAAATAAGTTTTGATGTGCCCCATTCCGGTTTTGTAAAGATCTCCATTTATGATGTAATGGGCAGGTTGATACACGCTGTGCAGAACGGTTCTCTTGAAGCCGGAAAGTACACGGTGCCTTTTGAAGCGGCTAAAGCGCTCTCCAGCGGAAAATATATGATCGTTCTCCAATCCGGAAGTGATGAAGTAAGCCACTGGATGACGGTAACGAAATAGAATCTGATGAAGTATTGCTTCGGCATACTTATTTTTTTAGGAATGCTCTCAGTGAATTCACTGAGGGCACAACCTCAATCTTGGCTTTGGGCGCATAGCGGCGGCGGAAAAGGGGCTGATCAGACTTCTTCCATAGCTACCGATAGCGCAGGGAATCTATTCGTTACCGGATATTATGCTGATTCCGCTATATTCTCCGATATTTCTATTGGATCAAGAAAGGGAAACCACTTTTTTCTTGCCAAATATTCAAAAGAAGGGATACTGTTGTGGATAAAAACTACAGGTTTCGCAGCAGGTCAATCACAGGGTACGGGTATTACCATTGGTAAAAATGATTATCTCTACATTACAGGTTATTTTTACGATAGCCTTGCCTTAGACAAAATTATTCTTACCTCTTCGGGCAATGAAGATGTTTTTTTAGCAAAATATGATCTTGAAGGCGACCTTCAATGGGCAGTAAGCGGAGGAGGACCGGGCTATAATTTATCACGGTCACTTTCAACAGACAAAATATCAGGAAACATTTACATTGCGGGAAGTTTTTCGGGAACGGCACATTTTGGTGGCAAAGAGATCAAAAGTAAGGGCGGCGATGATATTTTTTTAATATCATATAATTCTTCCGGTTCAGTAGTATGGGCAAAAAATTTCGGATCGGTAAAAGATGACGCAGGCTTCGGTGTCACATGCAGCAACTCCGGTGATGTAGCTCTTACAGGGACTTTTAGCGATACAGCAGATTTCGGAGGAAAAAAACTATTTGCAAAAGGAAGAACAGATATTTTTATAGCCAAATATAGTTCTGAAGGTGATCTTCGCTGGGCTGAGCAAGCAGGGGATACTACTTATGGAGATAAGCCGGCTGTGGTAATGGATGAAGCGGAAAATGTGTATGTAACAGGGAGATTTTATTTTGATGCTCCCGGCGCCGTTCCGGGCTGCGATGGAATTGGAAATATTTATATTGCAAAATATAATAAAACCGGAGTTAAACAGTGGATGAAATGTGCAGGTAACGGCGGTGAAGAAAGCGGCGATGCAATTGTTGTCGATAGCAGCGGATATATTTATGTTACAGGAGGATATGATTATACGATCAATTTTGGATCAGGAAAAATACTGAATTCAGGATTGATAGATGCTTTCATAGTAAAATTCAACGCCGATGGCGTTGCACAATGGACGGATCGTGCCGGGGGCAGCGGCGATGATTATGGTACTTCGCTTGCTCTGGACCGCACAGGAAATATTTTTCTTGGAGGTGCATTCAGCGACACTGCGGCTTTTGGTCCATTCTCGTTGATCAGTAATCATCTGAAGGATGCCTTTGTCGTCAAATTTGGCACACAGGCTTCGGTCAGTGCATTCTCACCTGCACATGCACATATCTCACTCTATCCGAATCCAGCAAAGACTGAGATAGCGATAGAGTCTGCAAATAATTCAAGGAATTCTGCAATTACGGTGGAAGTGATCGACATCTTAGGCAAAACTCTAAAAAGAGAATTATTTTTCACTGAAGATCTTAGAAGATCCATATTTACATTATTCGTAAATGAACTTCCAAAAGGCATTTATTTTTGTCGGGTATCAACAAACGCATGGAGGGAATCGCGAATGTTTGTCCTCCAATAACAATACAACTTCCTCACTACCTCTTTTGTTTTAAAATTCTTGGGAAATAAAGTATTACATTCGAAAAAAGTACGCCTACTTTCGTTGCCTATAACTCCGTACTCGGAAGTATGGGATTTGCAGCGATCAATTTTTAATGTTTTAGTGCAAAATGAAAACAAAGATACGTTGATTCTTTGCGAACATTTTCCGGTCTATACTCTTGGAAGAGTCACAGAAAGTTCAAATATCCTTTTCAGTGACGACGAATTACTAAAGATCGGTGCGGAAAAATTCGAGATCGAACGTGGCGGAGATGTAACATTCCATGGTCCTGGTCAGCTGGTCGGTTACCCATTGCTGAATCTATCGCATTTTAAAGAAGATTTAGGCTGGTATCTTCGTGCACTTGAAGAGACAATCATTCTGACTTTAAATAAATATGGACTCAAAGGTTTTCGGATTCCTGGAAAAACCGGCGTGTGGATCGGTGAAGAAGGAAATGAAGAAAAAATTTGTGCAATAGGAATAAAGGTCTCGCGCTGGTGTACCATGCATGGATTTGCATTCAATGTCCATACGGATCTTTCCTATTTTGAAAGAATTATCCCTTGTGGAATCAGTGATAAAAAGGTTACATGTTTACAAAAAATATTGGGGAAGGGAATAGCAATAGAAGAAATAAAACAGCATTATTCCGATGCATTCATAAAAGTATTTAATGTCGATTTAGTACCTACTCTAAAAGATCAGGTCGCCTCTCCTTCGTTCGTTTCGTAGCTTCTTCATTGCGCCAGATTCGGATCTTTTCATGATCACCGGATTGTAAAATTTCGGGTACTTTCATTCCTTCGAATTCCGCAGGCCTTGTATAGAGCGGCGAATCGAGTAGCCCTGTTTGAAATGAATCGAGCATAGCGCTTTCGCTGTCGTGTATTGTGCCTGGAAGAAGACGGACAATTGCATCGATCACCACTAGTGCCGGAAGTTCTCCTCCGGTTAGAACATAATCACCGATAGAAATTTCTTTTGTAATAAATGTTTGGCGAATTCTTTCATCGATCCCTTTATATCTTCCGCAGAGCATGAGAAGATTGTTTTTTAGCGAAAGTTCATTGGCATCACTTTGCATAAATGTTTTGCCATCCGGAGTAAGGAAAATTATTTCATCATAGGTTCGCTCTGATTGTAATTTGCGAATGAGTTCAAATATTGGTTCTACTCGCAATACCATACCTGCTCCACCGCCAAAAGGATCGTCGTCGATCTGATGATATTTCCCTAAACCATAATCCCGAAGATTATGAATGACGATCTCGACAATTCCGTTATCGCGTGCGCGCTTGATCAAACTCTCATTCAGAGGGCTTTCAAGTAGCGGCGGTACAGCGGATATAATGTCGATTCTCATAAAAAAATTATTCCGGTATTAGTACGAGTTTTTTCCAAGATGGATCCTTCTTCATAAGTGGCACTTCGATCAATTCACCATGATGAAAAAGCGAAGTCATATCACGATAATGCGTATTGAACATATTGCCTGAGTTGCCCGTTGGCAGCGCTGCCCATAGAACATCAGTTTTCATATCGGCGACAGAACGCATCGAAGGTCCTACCCGCATGACGAAGGGATTCCAAAATCCGTAGCTTGATTGTATGACAGTTGTAAATCCGCCGGGCGCATAACCGATGTCAATATTACCCAGTGCTGCAATTTCTTTTGATTCATCGGCAAAGGGATGTTTGTAAGTCAGCCAATGAAGCTTGCCCCAATTCCATCTTCGAATATCACTTCCAAGCTTATGCGATAAATATTGCAGCGCTTCAGAAAATGCCTGCTTAATAATATCATCGCGTTTTTCAATTTGCGGCGAACGGATATCATCCCACCAAATATTTTCAGGATCATTTAATAAATGAGCAATTGTTCGGACAGGCACGTTATTTAGGTAAGCGAATTCTGCTAGCTTGTCTTCTCCAAGTTCATCGGAAAGGGCATCGGTGATTAAGCGCACGAGAAAAGCATTGATGATCGTTGTACTAATATCTTCTCTACCTTGAACACCATCCCAGTTTTCTACATAATCAAGAGCAGCATTAAAGAGCACATCGTTTTTATGTGTCGTATCGGGATTTGTGCTGCGATAAATACGAATAATATGTGCAGCAAGATTTTTTTCAAACGGACTTGCCGTATCTGTCATGACCTGCCGCATTTTTGGAAGATCCATTTTTTTTGTACCCTCTAAAAGCTGCGTCAATCTTTCCGCACGTCCTGGCGGCTCCCAATTTTCAGAATGCGGAATATTTCTATAAGCAGTTGAAGGATTATTTGCGCTTACAAAATAACCCGACAAAGGATCACTTGCATGCGGAAGATTAAGTGCTGTCACAAATCCCTGCCAGGCATCATAAGGATTTTCTGCATATCGTGGAAGCATTGCTCGTTCTTCGGAGCCATTGCGAATAGGGATGCGGCCGATAAGCTGGTATCCAACTTGACCTGTCTTCGCTTCGGCAAGAGTGAGATTCAAGCACGGTGTAGAAAAATCAGCTAATGAATTTCGAGCTTCTTCAATGCTTTTTGCATGATGAAGAGCGAAAAAACAACCAAGTTCATCTGTCGTAACAAAATTTCCATTCCATTCGATAGCCACCAGAGGATGATTTCCAAGTACGGTTTCATTTTGTGGAAGCAAAAGTTGTGTTTGTTTATCCGCAACGAAAGTCCTTGCAAGTTTGAATGTATTGAGATCGCTGACGATAGGTCCGTTGTCGGTTATTTTAATTTCTATTTTTTCGTATCGCTTTCCTGAACCATCAAATGTACGGACAGGAATTTGCGAAATTATTGTGGTGATGGGCTTTAATCCGTTCGGAGTATAATAATTTTCTTTGCTTGAATCGGGTTTTAAGATAAAATAATCGCATTCATCGATCATGCCATTGGTCAAACCCCAGCTTAATGTCTGATTTCTTCCACTTAAGACCAGAGGTATTCCGGGTACGGTAAAACCTGCGACATTCAGACCTGTTCTCGATTGCAGGTGAGCAAGATACCACCTGGCAGGTGCACTGATAGCAAGGTGCAAATCATTTTCGAGAATTGCGCCTCCGGAAGCAGTGCGCTTGCCACTGATCGCAACTGAATTAGAGCCGCCACCAATTCCGCCTAATCCGAGAATGCTTTGTAAAGCTGAATGCAATTGCTCCCCACCTCTATAAAATTCCGAAAGTCGTGAGACACCATGCACGTCTTTATTTAAAGAGATATCCTTTGGCTTAATCGTTTCAATTGGGTGAGAATAATTATACCCTTCAATAATTGTCGGCGCATTTGAAGGATATCCCGGATAGAGTGATGCCAAATGTGCGGAATCAATTGCAAGCGCAATATCACTGAATGCCGCATCGGTCCAATACGAAAAATTCATTTCCCATGAAAGCAATCTGCCGATGATCATGCAATCAGTGGGCTTCCATAATTCTGGTTCGTAAGAAAGAGCATCAAATTCTAGACCAAATTTTCCTCTATGCGAAGTGATGAATGCATTCACGCCGTTCGAATAAGAGGTAAGATATTTTTTTGTATCAGCAGAAGCTTTCTCCCACATATATCCGGCGATGCGAGAGAAGCCAAGAATGCGCGCCCATTTATCAATGATCAAACTTTTTTCTCCGAGAACTTCTGATAGCAAACCTCTGCCGATCCGACGAGTAAAATCCATTTGGAACATCCGCTCTTGAGCGTGAACATATCCGAGAGCATAATACGCATCCTCATCATTAATAGCAGAAATATGCGCGATTGCAAAACTATCGCGATAAATTTCGATCGGATTTTTTAAGCCTGATATTTTTATTTCGCCTTCATATTTAGGC
>JANYLL010000168.1 GCA_025357895.1 Ignavibacteriota bacterium | reverse complement strand
GATTACATCAATCCCTCGGATACAAGACACCGTTCACATGTTACCAAATCGCAGCATGAGTTCATTCTAAACCAACGTAACTACCAACAAAAACTGTCCTATAGATGGGGGGCACCATACTCTATCTCAGAAGGGGCATCCCATTGTACGATACGAGTAAGTAAAAGCGACCCTGATTGTAATTCTGAGATTAAAATACGTAATCCATTCTTCGCTGCTTCTACAGGGATAGTGGAAATGAGTTCGCCATATTTTGGTAATATGATATACGCAGGAATTCTATAGGGTAACCACTCGCTTTTTTCAGGGTAGAAGCCAAGAATCGGCTTTGATTCCGCACTGGCAAGATGAGCAATTCCTGTATCAGGAGTTATCACCAGTGATGAATAACGAATAATACTGAAAAGATCCTGGACATCGTCGGTAGAAAAGTAATGTGTTCGAAATAACCTTGCATCTGAAACAGCCTTCTCTATGTCTGATCTATTTCCCGGCATCGAAACAAAAAATATTGAATAGGCAGGGAATTCACTCTCAATAAATTGTGCCAGTGCAATATTCTTATCGACACCCCATTTCCTTACTTCCGGTGCGTCCGTATTGATAACGAGATATTCAGTGCTTGAATCTTTAAGGAGAATAGTATTAATTTTTTTCTTTGCAATTATTTCTTTCTCTACATTGATCATCAGAGAAGGCCGCTCTGTCACTCCGTTCGGAAGTTCGATAACAGAGCGGAGTAGATGCTGAAGCTGCTCAGTCATTTGCATTTCATGCTGCGGTTTTGGCAGAGGAATGAGGCGGGAAAACAGAGCCTGATGACCTATGGCATTATCAGTACCGACGGTGACATTATATCCGTCCTTTGTAGAAAGCCTACTGATGATTCCGCCACGTGTTTTCTGATTGAACTTGCACATGATCACGAGATCCCATTTTTCCTTTCGAGTCTTTTTAGTGATCCGAAAAAAATCTTTGAATGAACTTGCTGAATAATCATAAATAATATCTACATCAGTATCTGATCCCAATACGCCGAGATTTCTAATGCTTCCGGCAACGCCGATCCTGATCGATGGTTTTAATTTTTTAAGAATTCGCCACAAAGGAGTGGTTACGATCATATCGCCAAACGCATCGTAACGGATAAAGAGGACACTTGAGACTTCGGAAAGATCGAGTTTCCGGTCTAGCGGATGAACGCGAAGAAGTTTGCCAATGAGACGAAGAAAAATAAATTTATTGATTTGCTCCAGTCTTGTGCCGATACGTTTATGAAGAGGTTTTCCGTCGAGGTAAACCCCTTTCGGACGGTACATATAAATACTTTTACTCTCAGTTTTGGGTGCATCCATATTTTTTATGAGAGCGGTACCAATCCTTCGCTTGCTGCGCGCATCTGAATCGTATAGAGGCGGTGATAGACACCATCACCATTTTCTAAAAGTTCATCATGGGTTCCGATCTCAACGATATTGCCATTATCGAAAACTGCGATTCGATCAGCTTTCTGTATGGTAGAAAGTCGATGTGCTATGACAACGGCTGTGCGCTGCTCCAATAGTCTATCTATTGCTTCCTGCACGAGCATTTCATTCTCTGTATCGAGTGCGCTGGTTGCTTCATCGAAAATGAGGATCGGGGGGTTCTTCAATAGCGCGCGAGCAATGGCAATTCGCTGACGCTGCCCTCCGGATAGACGCACGCCGCGATCACCCGTTATTGTTTCGTAGCCGCGAGGCATGGCAAATATAAAATCATGAGCATTTGCTGCACGCGCTGCTTCTTCGATCATTTCACGCGTAGCACTTCGGTTGCCATAAGCAATATTATTGTAAACCGTATCGTGAAAAAGAACTGTGTCCTGAGTAACGATGCCAAAAAGTTTTCGCAGGCTGACAAGATCATAATCTTTAATATCAAATCCACCAAGCACAATTTTCCCGGCATTCGGATCGTAAAATCGTGCAAGCAGATCGACAAACGTCGTCTTTCCCGCACCGGAAGGACCCACGAGAGCAAGAACTTCATTCGGTTGAATTTCTATGGTAATATCGCGCAATGCGTGCTCATCTGAATTCTTATACTTGAAACTGACATTTCCAAATGAGATTGGAGATGTGATCTCGGTAGGAGCATCAAGAATTCCGGGCATCACAGAAGGAATTGCATCAAGAACAGAGAAAACATTATCTGCTGCAGCGGAGCCTTCGTGGAGTTTGCCGACTACTTCGCTCAGTGACCGAACGGGTTGCATAAGTTGCACGAGAACGATCAGAAAAATAAATACTTCACTTCCGATCATTCGACCGGCAAAAACTTCATGACCGCCAAACCAGAGTATTCCGATAAAGCCTCCGATAGCAAGTGTTTCGTTCAGAGGGCTTATCGTTTGACGTATACGTGTCAGGCGGCGCGAAAAAATAAAATGTTTTTTTGTTTCTTCTTTGAAACGATCAACTTCGTAATGCTCCATGCCAAAAGATTTTACGACCTTAATACCAGTGATCATTTCTTGTGCTATGCTCATGTATCCACCAATATTTTCCTGTACGCGCTGTGCATAACCTTTGAGTGTTTTGCCAAGAACATTGATCAGGAGAATACTGCTTATTGCAATGCCAAGCCCTATAAAAGCAAGGTTGCTATTGATCGCAAAAAGTGCGAAAAGAAATCCTGCCACTTGCAACGGTTCACGGATTAGGGTAGCAAGACTTGAGGTGATCGTGCCGTTGGTAACGCCGACATCATCGGTTACGCGCTGCAAGAGCTGACCTGTACGTCGGTCATAATAATAATCGAGCGAGAGTGTTGCAAGCTTTTCAAAAACAAGATCACGAAGGGCTTTGCTCATTCCGCCTTCGACCAGGGACATGAAATAATTACCGAAGTACTGAAAGATATTTTTTAATCCGTACGCTATAAATATAAAAAGACAGACTCTGAGTAAAGCTTCTTCTTTTGTGCCTTGAAGAAAATAGTTTTTGAATGAATCCAGAAGAGCTTGTTTGTTAGGAAGCATTGTTCCTAATGGCGCACTCTTCATTGAAGATGCTGGGTTTTCGACGCCGAGCAAAACCTGCATCGCAGGCATCAGAGACATGAAGACAACGACATTGAAAAGTGCCGAGAACATATTCAACAGAACGGCAACGCCAAACTTCAGCCTGAAGGGCTTTGAATAGGGAAGTAAACGTTTGTAATTGCTGAATATCATTTTGTGGACGTCATTTCGTGTAGTACGGGCTTTACTTTTTCCACTAATTTTTTTAGATGTTCGATCACATTACTTGCCTCAAGCAATTCAAGCGACGGCTCTGAAATAATCATTTCGTAAGGAACACCGATAGGTGTCCAATAATGCAATTCCGGCGGAAATGGTGCATAAAGTCCGAGCACAGGAATTCCATAGGCAGAACAGAGATGTAGTGCCGAGGTATCCGGCGAAATCACGATCGAACAAGATTTGATCTGCGCAGCGTATTCAAAAAAACTATCCGTTGCCGGAGCTAGTTTGATTCTTGGATCTGTGGTTTTACTGATAATCTCATCGGCAAGTTTCCGGTCTTTGGGATGAAAAAGAATGATCACTTCCGAAGCAAAGCCTCCGTCGATGATACCCTTTGCGATCTCAGCATTCGTCTTTACGGAGACATGGCGATTTGCAGCGCCGGCAGAGATCACAAGCCCTAACCTTCCGTCGATTTTATTTACAGGAATATCCTTTAAAGTCGGGCGAAGTGAAATGCCTTCCGGGTCAATTCCGAATGGTTTTAATAGTTCTGCGATACGTCTGGCAATATGAAATTTTGCGCGGTCAACAAGGGGGACAGTAATATTATAAGAAGACGAATTTGCTTTCTCAATTCCAATCGAATAGCGTGCTGATATGGCAGCAGCCAGAATGCTTGATGTTGTAGAGGGATTGTCCATCAAGTCAATTAGTACGTCGATCTTGCGCTTACGAAGTTTACGAAGCATGTTCATATCTGCAAGAGGTTGCTTGTGATAGATAACTATCTCGCATGGAATTGGAAGCAGGTCAGCGATGCCCTGGTTGTTTTCACCCAACAGCATAATGAAATGCGCATTCGGATATTTTTTATAAAGCTCGATGAATATTGGAGTAGAGATAATTGCATCGCCAAGTCTATCCTGACGTAGAAAGAGGATGGTCGGATTTTTGGGAAGTTGAAGGGGAAGCGATGGATGTGCCCGATCTTTTCGGAAACGAGAGCGAAACTGTAAGGAAGACATAAACACACGCCGGATCGTGATCTCAACCTGCTTCAGCGCTTTGTTAAGTTTCGACTCTTTCAAACTTCGGCTTGCTTGTATAAACAGAAAAAGTCGTTCGCGATTACGAACGACTTTTTCTTACAGTCATTTCGCTTAGCGAACGGTCTGATTCTTAAAGGCAGAGAAGCCTTTTTTATCAAGCGTGCGGAATGCGCGCGCCGTAGCTTTGATCGTTATAAACCTGTTGTTATCCTGATCCCAGATGCGCTTGGTTTGCAAATTGGGGATGAAGCGCGTTTTAGTGCGGTTAACAGCATGCGAGACGTGATTGCCTGCATGTGGTTTAACTCCGGTTAGTTCACAAACTCTTGCCATGATCGTTTTGTATTTTCAATTTAAAATTATTTTAATCCGCCTGCTACGAATGGAAGCAATGCAAGATGACGTGCATGCTTGATCGAGCTTTCGATCTTGCGCTGATACTTTGCGCTTACTCCCGTAATGCGATTGGGAAGGATCTTCCCGCGATCATTTAAGAAACGCTCTAAGATACGGATATCGCGATAATCAACATATGTGATATTGCGAAGTTTCAGCGGATCAACTTTCTTTTTATTCGGATCGCGCTTCTGGCGATTATTGGCACCATATTGTCCCGGACGCTGATTCGTCGCGTCGCGACCTGTTGGTGCTGCTTTCTTTTTTGCCGGCATTGTTAAAAAATATTCTTGCGTATATAAAAATTAGATAATGATCGCGTCTCCGCCGCCCTCTGGTTCAGCAAGGCGGGTAATGCGGTCTTCAAAGAAGTAGTCTGAACCTTTCTTTGCGATTCCGATAAAACGAACCGACGTAAGTTTTGCCTTCTTGCCAAGCTGAGGCACGAATTCAATGCGCTCTTGCGACTGCTTCTTCGTTTTATCTCCGAACGTTTGTTGTTTTGCCATAACTCTTTATAAAATTAGTAGATAGCTGCCCTGAGCACAGCCATTCCTGTAAAAGCCAATTGTAAACAGGCTTTAGGGGCGGGAAGTTCATTAAATTTGGATTTTTGGAGCTATCGAGTTCTTAATTCTAATGCTGCACAATTAGAGGCAATGAAAAAGTACCTGAAACAGAGCCACCGAAATAGGAAACCCGCGCAATATAAGTGCCATTCGAAAGTCCATGTACATCAACTGAGGCTATATTATTTTCCGTCTTAAACTCCGGGTAAATAGGCATACCCATGATATTATAGAACTGCACAGATGTTAACCTTTGCGTTGGCAATATCTGAAACTTCACGATGCTTTCCGATGGATTCGGATAGATCTTCAAGAAATTTTCACTGGCAGGATCAGAATGCCAATAGTCTACACCTAAATTTGTACCGAGTTTTATTATCCATTCATCATTAAAATAATAGTGTTTATAATTATAGTGATATCCGAGGACATCACCATCTACGGAATTGGTATATGCAGCAATGATAATCCCACCATCAAAAGTACTCACTCCTGAAATTCCCACATCATGCATGTGTCCGCCAACCTTTTTCTCCCAGATAGTATTTCCAGCCCAATTATATCTTCCGATAAAGAGATCATTAGGATCTTGAACGCCGTGAAAGGAGGTATCATATTTCTGAGCGATAGTTTGAGTAACAATGAGATCCGAATTGGTTGCTTGACTAACAACCCCATTACCATAATTAACCGGATAATAAGGGTGAGTTGTTCTCTGCCATTGTATAACTCCCATAAAATTTAGTTTTACAAGCCAGTTTCCTCCTGCACCTTGTGTAGGATGAACATCTCCATCGGATGATTCGCTTTGCCCCAGAAAAACATATCCATTATCATTAGTTTTAGTTATTGAAAATGCCCAATCGGCTGCAGAGCCACCGAAACATTTCTGCCATTCAATATTACCTGAAGATTTTAATTTGACAATCCATGCATCAGCCCCTCCCAGATGTTTACCAACAACGTCTCCATCAGTAGAAGTCGTCGTACCTGCAAAAACGTACCCACCGTCTGAAGCAGCTACAATTGACTCTGCACCGTCATAGCCGGTTCCTCCGAAGCATTTTTGCCAGAGAATATTTCCGCTTTCCGATATTCTCACTATCCATGCATCGCCGATTCGACTGGTGGTAACACTTGTATCATGATTCCCGGACACATCACCATTTAACGCATCCGTAGATCCTGCAAAAATGTACCCTTTTCCTTCGTCTGTTGCCCGAATAATACACGTCACGATGGTTGATCCGTTACCACCATAGCATTTACTCCATTCCACATTCCCTGTCGAATCGAGCTTTACGATCAATGCATCAGATCCAATGCCGTGGTAGCTCGTGCAATCACCATCTGTCGAAGTCGTCTCTCCTGCAACGACGAACCCTCCATCGGATGTTTGAATGATAGAATGTAAATAGTCGTAACTTGTTCCTCCTATACACTTTTGCCACATTATGGTCCCCAAGGCATCGAGTTTAACAACCCAGCCATCGGGTATTGCAGAATAATCGTACTGATCATCTCTGTAAATTCCTGATACGTCTCCATCCGTTGATTGAGTGTACCCGGCAATGGCATAGCCGCCGTCGGAAGTCTGAATGATGCATTGAGGAATATCGTCTCCCAAGCCTCCTAGGCATTTTTGCCATTCGATAGGGGGAGCTTGCTGGGCGTATAATTTATTTTGCAACGATATGACTGTTACAAAAAGGACAAACAATAAAAATATTTTTAAACAGTGCATTTTTTCATACTTTCAAAATGAGACAAAGGGTGTTTTTCTTGAAAAATCCCATGAGTATTCAAACCCATCATCCGCCAATAATTTGATTTGACGGATGTGGATTTTTTTTGATTAAAAAGTAACTTCGTAATAATCTGTATTAGTTCCATTGACATAGGGACAGCATCCTGTACCTGTTCCTTGTTTCTCATAAACTCGAAATTTTTTTGGCGGAATTGTTGCCCCGCCAGTATAACAAATAGTAAATGATCTTGGTGGATCACCTTGATAAAAATGCCCACAAAAAGTTTTGGGAGCAGTGGTGTTACATGCATTTATAGGTGCAGGTATACAAGGAGCCCCGAAAGCAGCAGGGCAACATATTGAAAAGCAGACACCCGCATCATTAGCATCAGGCTCAATATCAAGTTCATTAATATCACAAGGAAATGTAGTTGTACTATTGTTCGTGATATCAATGGTTATGCAGTGATTGCAAGCATTATTTGCATCGCATGGCAAACCACAAGTGACTTGATTAGCACTTACCGTAAGACCAACACTGGGGCAAGGTAGTCCTGCTCCCTTCCAGGGGATTTGAGATTGCGCTGTTGTAAAACACATACAGAAAAGAAGGAATGAAATTGCGAAGGCAATCCCATTGACATGATTAGATTTTGAGTTTTTCATGGTCGTATCTAAAAAATAAGTTAAAA
>JANYLL010000147.1 GCA_025357895.1 Ignavibacteriota bacterium | reverse complement strand
GGAATTTACTAATCTATAGCGTTTATCAATTCCCTCCCACGTAACTTTTTCAAGATATTCATCAAGCGTCTTAACACCTGATCCTTCGGGAATCGGAAAGCTCGGAAGTTTTAATTCTTTGCTGATCGTAACATTGCATCGCTCGGCGATCTCTAACGTATTTTCTATTGCATCTTCATATTCACCGAAGAGCGCTTTCATTTCTTTCGGCGAGCGGAAATAATATTCCGGAGTACCGTATTTTAATTTCAATACATCAGGAGGTGAATCTTTATCTGCATCTTTAATATACATCAGCACATTATGTGCTGTGGCATGTTCAGGCAGCGCATAATGTACATCATTAGTGCAGATCAATTTCAAACCCATTTCCTTCGCTAGTTTCGGAGCGCTTGCAAGGACTTTCTGCTCTATAGGAAGGTGATGGTTTTGAATTTCAACATAAAAATCCGTATCGAAAATATCTTTGTAAAGTCCGGCAACGGTTTTTGCCTTCTCAAAATCACCTGCAATTAAATAGGGCGAGATCACTCCTCCGGCACAGGCAGACATTGCAATAAGACCATCACGATGCTCGCGCAGAAGTTCAAGATCGATTCGCGGTTTATAATAAAAACCTTCCGTATGACCTTTGCTGACAAGTTTCATCAGATTCCGGTAACCCGTCTCATCTTTAGCAAGCAGGATAAGATGATGATAAACTTTTCTCTTCCCGCTTGGATCGTTGATCGCTTCACGGTCATAGCGCGAACCTTCGGATACAATATAAATTTCACATCCGATGATCGGCTTGATTCCTGCTGCCTTTGCCGTTTTATAAAAATCATACGCGCCGAACATCACGCCATGATCGGTCAGCGCCACAGCAGACATATCATGCTTCTTGGCTCCATTAACAAGATCTTTAATACTCTGCGCTCCATCTAAGAGCGAAAAGTATGTGTGATTATGTAAATGAATAAAATCGGATTGCGGCATTAATCGTAGATAGGAAATATTCTCTTAAGATGATAACACAATAAAAGAGGAAATTATTTGAAATTCTTATCAACAATCTGTTTGCTCGACTTACTTTGCAATTACTATCTACAGTAATGATTTTCATCCCTCATCCTTGCCTTACCCGCTTCCCAAATATGCCTTCTTTACTTCATCATTTTCTGCAAGATCTTTTGCTTCGCCTTCAAGGACGATCTTGCCGGTTTCTATGACGTAGCCGCGATGGGCAATGGCGAGAGCCATTCGGGCATTTTGCTCGACAAGGAGGACGGTAACACCGAGATTCTTATTGATCTCGACAATCTTTTCGAAAATTGTGCGGACAAGGATCGGCGCGATTCCGAGAGAGGGTTCATCAAGTAGAAGCAATCGCGGCTTGGACATCAGTGATCTTCCGATAGCAAGCATTTGCTGTTCGCCTCCACTTAATGTGCCACCTGCTTGGGAAATGCGTTCTTTCAAACGGGGAAAAATATTAAAGACATAATCGAGATCTTTTGCAATGCCTTCGGTATCCTTTCGCAAATAAGCTCCCATCTTGAGATTTTCATTGACCGAAAGATTTGCAAAGATCATGCGTCCTTCCGGAGATTGTGCAATGCCGCGCTTAACGATTTCATGAGGCGGACAGGAAGTTAATTCTTCACCGGAAATTTTGATACTGCCGGATTTCGATTTTATAAGACCACTTATCGTACGCAACAATGTCGTCTTGCCTGCGCCATTGGCACCGATAAGCGTGACGATACATTTATCCGGCACTGAAAGCGAGATCCCTTTGATCGCCTTTATCTGTCCGTAAGAAACGTGTAAGTCTTGAATTTCTAACATCGTGGTTCGTGGTTCGTGACCCGTGATTCGTGGTGCTCGCGAAACACGAACCACGAAACAAGAATCAAGGTTATTCCTCTACTCCCAGATACGCTTCGATCACTTTTGGATCGCTCCGTATTTCCTGCGGTGTGCCTTCGGCGATCTTGACGCCATAATCAAGTACGAGAATTCTTTCACAGACTCCCATTACTAAACTCATATCATGCTCGATTAGGAGAATGGCAATATTAAACTCATCTCGAATTTGCTTGATGAGTTTCATAAGATTTTGCTTCTCTGTCGGATTCATTCCTGCAGCAGGTTCATCGAGCAATAGGAGCTTTGGCTGCGTTGCAAGTGCTCTTATGATCTCAAGCCGACGCTGATCTCCGTACGGCAGACTGGTAGCAAGTTCATCGCGCATTTCGCGAAGCTTAAAGAATTCGAGAAGTTCGTCGATCTTTATACCGATCTGTTTCTCTTCCTTATAAAATCCTCCCAGTCTTGCAAGCGAACCGATGAGCCGATTCTTCGAACGCGGAGCAAATGATACTCGGATATTATCGAAAACGGTCATTCCGCGAAAGAGGCGAATGTTCTGGAATGTACGAGAAATTCCGCATCGAGTAATTTCATTAGGCTTCATGCCGCGGATGCTCTTGCCTTGAAATTTTATATCACCTACTGTCGGCGAATACACTCCGGTGATGACGTTAAAGACCGTCGTCTTCCCTGCACCGTTCGGACCAATAAGACCTATCAGATCGTGCGGCTCAATCACGGCGCGCAGATCACCAACTGCAGTCAGCCCGCCGAAGCGCATTGTTACATCCTGAAGTTCCAGTCCTAATGACATTTATTTTGTATGGGGTTGAACAAAAGGGGGTTTAACGATCCTTGCATTCACTCGTTTGCCCGGACGGGTTTCAATGACTATATCTGTACCTTCTTTTGAAAGAGCAACCGGCACATAACAAAGTCCGATAGCTTTTCCTGTCATCGGTGAAATATTCCCGCTCGTAACTTCTCCGATCTTATTTCCATCAGCATCAATGACTGAATGCCCATGCCTTGCGATCGCACCTCTTTCCTCAATAATAAAACCGGATAGCTTACGAGTAATTCCCTGTTCTTTCTCTTTTTTAAGAGCATCGATAGCAATACATGGCGTCGCTTTATTTAATTTTGTGATCCAGCCGAGTCCTGCTTCAAGGGGATTGGTAGATTCATCAATGTCATTTCCATAGAGACAATATCCCATCTCCAAACGAAGAGTATCACGCGCTCCCAAGCCAATCGGCACAATGCCGAATTCTTTTCCGGCGTCGAAAATGGAATCCCAAACTTTCGATGCTATTTCCGGATCACTTGTGGAATAAATCTCTATTCCTGCCTCGCCCGTATACCCGGTGCGTGAGATGACCATATCTACTCCGGCAATTTTGCCTTGCACAAAGTGATAGTACGGAATATCGGCAAGCGTTACATCAGTCAATTTCTGCATTGTCTCAAGAGACTTGGCTCCCTGAATTGCAAGTAGAGATGTTTCATCTGAATCATTGCGAAGTGTGACATCATATTTTTTTGCCTGTTCGGAAAAGTGTGCCCAATCTTTCGGCATCGTTCCGGCATTGACAACTGCCATATAATGATTATCGGAAAGCATATAGATCAGCAGATCATCAATGATACCGCCGTTGGGGAGAGGCATTGCGCTATATTGTGCTTTACCGGGTGAGAGAACTGAAACGTCATTAACAGAAATATACTGCAGGAAATCGAGAGCTTGGGGGCCGACAACATCGAACTCTCCCATGTGCGAAACATCGAAAACGCCGACTCCGCCTTCGCGGACAGATTTATGCTCGGCGATGATGCCGCTCGGATATTGAACGGGCATTTCATATCCGCCGAACTCAACGATCTTCGCACCGAGGGCAACATGCTTATTGAAAAATGGTGTACGCTTCACGTAATGGTTACAAATTATAATTGTTAATCCACAAAAATACGAAAATTAAGGGGTTGGCAAGGCAGATAACGTTTAACCGAGGGATATATATTCATTTGTTGTTGTTACTATTTAGCAGTTGTCACTATCCCCAATCCCCAATAATCGCCTTTAGAACCGTTTCTAAAATGACAAAGAAAACGGTCGTATTTTTGTTATATATTATTCATGGTAAAGAATAGAAACCCTGTTCGATTTCTCGGTAGAAAGATCGTCAACTTCTTAAGCGAGTTCGGCGAAATATCCCGTTTGCTTGAAAGGACTTTCTCCTTCGTACCGCGGTTAGGGCGCGACAGGATATTGCTATTTAATCAAATGGCGCATATCGGATCGAATTCTCTTCCGCTTGTTGTCATCATCGGTTTTTTTACCGGAATGGTCAGTGCCTGGCAGGCAGCCAGTCAATTCAAAGGTTTGATATCGTTAAGTCTACTCGGCTCGGCTGTGAGCAGAGCGATCTTCATGGAGTTAGGTCCGGTTCTAACCGCCATCGTCATCGCCGGACGCGTAGGAGCCTCCATTGCGGCCGAACTTGGGACTATGAAGGTAACCGAACAGATCGATGCTTTGGAAAGCCTTGGGATAAGCCCTGTTCGTTATCTCTCAACACCGCGTGTCGTTGCAGGCACATTAATGCTACCCATATTGACGATCTTTGCAAATGTTATAGCATTAATAGGGGCGTTTGTGGTTGCAAATTTTTTTCTCGGAATAAGTGAGAAAGTTTTTTTCGATAGCGTTAAGCGCTTTTTTCATCTGAAAGACGTTTTCGGCGGATTGTTTAAAACATTCTTTTTCGGAGGCGTTACGGCACTTATCGGAGTCCACGTCGGGCTGCGAACAACAAGCGGCGCTGAAGGTGTCGGCAAGTCAAGTGTACGTGCCTTCGTACTTTCTGCTTCGATGGTTCTTATACTTGATTACGTACTTTGGACAATCATTTTTTAAAGCTCTGTGATAGAAATCCGTAATCTAAAAAAATCGTTCGACGATAACGAAGTTCTTCGGGGAGTCGACATCACCATACACGACGGCGAAACTGTTGCTATAATCGGCGAATCCGGTTGCGGCAAAAGCGTCTTGCTCAAGCATATCATTGGCCTCCTCCAACCGGACTCAGGAACAGTGAAAGTTGATGGCATCCTAATCGCCGATGCAAAAGAAGATGTGCTCTATGCACTACGCCGCAGAATTGGTTTTCTTTTCCAAAGTGCAGCGCTTTTCGATTCGATGACGGTATACGAAAATATCGTGCTTGGTCTTTGGGAAGCGGGTGAAAGAGACGAAGTAAAACTTCGGCAGATCGCAACAGAGAAACTCGGGCTTGTCGGCTTAGGGGCTCGCAGCCTCCTAGATTTTAAGCCTTCATCCCTATCCGGCGGAATGAAAAAACGCGTTGGTCTGGCTCGTGCACTTGCCATGCAGCCGCAGTATATGTTCTACGATGAACCGACAACAGGTCTTGATCCGGTAACAAGCGATCAAATCGATTATCTTATCTTAAGCCTTACCGAAAGTTTTTCGACAACCAGTCTCATTATCACGCACGATCTTTTTACGGTGAAGCGAATTGCCAAGCGTGTTATCTACCTCAATAAAGGTCTTATCTTTTTTGATGGCACTCCAAAGGAGCTTGAGCAATCAACCGATAAAACTGTTGTACAGTTTATTGAAAGGTTTGTGAAGTAAACTTTAATGTTGTACCAAGATAGGCTGCATAAAAGAACCTGTATAATTTTTATAAGAAAAAGCTAACTTCGCAATATAAATGCCCTGCATTAACGTCTGTACGTTAACCGTTGCCGTATTACCATTAAGAGTAGAAATTGAAGATATTTCCCTTCCTAAAATGTCATACATTGTTACTTTTCGTACTGTTTGATTTCCCCACATTTGCAAATGAACTTGTTCCGAAGAAGGATTAGGATATACCTGGAAATAATTTAACTGTGCTCCATTATGATAGGTACTTTCTACTCTATTTACAGTTCCTTTAAGCTTTACTATCCATATTCCTTGTTTGCCGTGATTATCGGATACATCACCGTCCTGCGAATCTGTATTTCCACTTATGGCATACCCTCCATCTTTTGTTTCAATGATTGACCAGCCTTCATCCTCCCCCGAACCTCCGAGGCATTTCTGCCATTCCATAGAACCTGTCGCATTCAACTTCACAACCCAAACATCACGTGTTCTGCCCTGAGTAGAATCCGCACTTGGATGCCATCCCGAAACATCGCCGTCATTGGAATTCGTTGCACCGGTAAATATAAAACCACCATCGGAAGTTTTTATCATAGAGTGAACAGCGTTGGAAAATTTGCCACCTAAAGAGTTTTGCCATTGTATTACTCTTTTAGAGTTCACTTTCACAATCCAAGCACCTCCTGCGCCATGAATACCCGAAACATCTCCATTGTTAGAGCCACTGTTTCCTCCGGCAACAAATCCGCTGTCAGCGGTTTGGACAATTGAGGCAAAATAATCGGATTTGATACTCCCCAAAGCTTTCTGCCATTCCATGCTTCCGCCTGCATTAAGTTTTACAAGCCAATAATCTTGGCTGAAATCCGAGGTAGAATCAAGATGAAAGCCGGTAACATCACCATCGTTTGATGATGTATTTGCGCCAAAGGCATACCCTCCATCCAAAGTTTTAATTATGCTTTGAGCCTCGTCAGGTCCATAGCCTCCAAAGCATCTCTGCCATAAAAGATTTCCTGAAGAATCTAATTTGATAACAAAAGCATCTGTAGTATTGAAATGACATCCCTCAGCTTTAAAACCTTGTTGACCGGCAATGATATATTCACCTGTCGTGTCTTGAGTAATTGACCATGCCACCCCATCTCCTGATGGAATCAGGAGATTATTATTGTAGCATTTTGCCCATTGGATAGTCCCAGCAGAATCAAGCTTCACTATCCAAGCCTCATGCAGAGGAGCCGGGGCTTTATTTTCTATAACATCGCCATCTTTTGATGAAGCAGCGCCGGTTATTGCATATCCGCCATCCAAAGTTTGAATAATACACGTAGCCCACTCGTCACCACTACCACCAAGACATTTCTGCCATTGAATACTCCCCGAAGCATCAAGCTTCACAGCCCAAATGTCAGACCCGCCATGATTACCCGAAACATCACTGCCTGCCACCCCGGCAATTACGTAACCGCCGTTAGAAGTTTGGACAATGCAATTCCCATGATAATTGCTTCCACCCAGGAATTTCTGCCATTCAATTTCCGGTGCTTTCTGTGCAAAGTTTGGTGATGCGGAGATGAGAAAAAAAAATATAAATAGACTTTGAATCTTACTCCATTTTTTTTCCGTCTGTCGATAGAAGATAATCATTACAAAATTCAAATAAATTTAAAATCGTTTATATACTTACATCATGCGCTATTCCATAATTGAAATAGCGCATGATGATTTCATAGAGTTCACTACCATGAACCGGAATCATTTCATGTTTTGAGTATGAGTTATGGTAGTGTAATTGTGGCATCAGTACATGGAGAAGTGCAAATATAACCGCAATGGTATATAAGAGCAATGTGAAAAGTCTGATTTCCGCTGCCGCAAATTCGAAATGTGGCATGATCGGTACTTAACATACCATTACAGGGGCATGGCGGTATGGGGCAATCTGCAGAACCGGTAGCGTTTTTCCATACTATCTGCTTGGGAGTATTATTGCAAACTCCAGCAGAATAGGAACCAAGCGTAAAATCACCTGTTGGGCTACAGATACTGAAGCATTCATTTGAAGTAATCTGAAAGGACTGAGGCAGTTCATCACCACATCCACTGATGGTAACATCAAAACATCTGCTACAGTTATTTCCGCTATTCGTTCCGGCCTCGCAAACGCCACTATTACACCTGGGTAATGGTGGATCAGGTATTGGAGCGACAGAAATTCCAAAGCAAGTTGGCGATACGGTTAAAGTTTGCGCATGCAATAAATTACTACAGCAAGTAAATAGCACAAAGAAAGAAATTACTCGTGCAATTCCTTTGGTATTTAGGTTTAAAGTTAGATGTTTAATTTTTGATTTTTATAGAATCTTGTTGAAAAAATACATAACTAATGTAGCTTACCCTTTTGGCTAAGCAAATCATCTTGTTTCCAAGAAGACAATACAAAGATACGATGCATTCTTCAAAAACCTCCTCCCTAAAAACCTCCCGTTTTGAGGCAGATCATTTTTTATGATTTTCTCAAAAAAGATTTCAGTTCATCTTCGTGCTTCAAGCCTAATTTTTTCCGGACTTCAAACCGGTGATTTTCTACTCTATGTTCAGTTATAAGAAGTGCCTCTGAAATTTGTCGACTATCGAGTCCATGATAAATAAGTACAGAAACTTTTAACTCCATTTTCGTCAACTTTGGGTATGAGTTATTGAGGTTTTTATAATTTGTTTTGTAGACTCCATTCGCTGCCAAGTCTAATTTCTCCCAGACTATATCAGATTTCGCACGGCTCTTCCTGATAGGTTTATGCTGGGGGGGGGCATTTTTCATCACGCTATTCTTTCATTTTATAGAAATTTATGGAAATCAGTCTAACAAGAGAACATATCATAATTACAAAGATAATACATTAAAGCAGTCCTTTCTATAAAAACAAAAAGGTCAGGCAATGCCTGACCTTTTACTAAATGAATATTTATTATACGCTTAAAAATTCAGTTTCAATACCGGTGAAATGATGAAGAAGTCGGTTAACTCCCATTTCTTAGGATCACGGAAGACAACGGCTGCATATTTAAGTTCAAGATTGAGCCATGTAAAGATGCGGACGTAGCCATCGGCTAAAAGCTCATTGCAATATTGCAAACTGACTCCGTAATCGTATCCGCCTTCAGCCGGATGGTTGAATCCGATCTTAATAAGCGGATCGAATTGCGTTAAACTACCGGCATCATGAAGACTTGCTGTATCCGGAGCTGCATTACCCACCGTAGAAGCATTTACCCGATGTGCTCCTGCTCCGAGTTGAACGTACGCCCCTTTCAAAGTATTTGTGAAAGCATATTGAAGCCATGCATGGCCGGAAATACTAAGATAGTAGAGGGTATCTCTTCTTATGGCATTCGGAAATTTAGTCTGGTAGGTCGGATCTAATAACGCACGCTGTGAGAATGTGGTGATTGAGGGAGTAAATGAATTAAAGAATTCAGCACCTACAGAAATTCTTCCTGACTTCCTATCACTTAATACATCCAGCATTTGATCAACCTGAGCATGGAAACCCTGCGTACCTTCAAGTTTACGATTTTTAATTCTGAGACCGCCTGAAAGCGTGAATGGCGTCAAACCTGCCTCGCCCAGAGGGAAGTTCAAACCAATACGTACGTCTGTCATTTCTTTATGAATAATTCCTAAGACGCCTACATTACCCGGCACCCAAAACGGCCATCCGAGGTAATCATACCCCACATTCATTCCAAAACCGAATCCTGATTTAAATATAATCTCTCCGCCAAAGATCGAAGCCGTGATATTAGCGTATTGAATGCGCTGCTGATCCTGCTCGGCTGAGATCATCGTGTATTCATAATCGGCGCGGTTATTGATCTTTTCATAAAGATCCTGACCTAAGATACGCATAATCTGCGGAGTTCCATACACTCCAATGGATTCGATCACGATCTTCAAGAGATCCATTTTATTATTGAGTTCTCCTTCAATTTTTGTCGGAGGTTTTTGCGTGATCAGCAGCTCAGCATTAGAACTTGGAGAAATATTTTTACCGGCTTTTCTTAAGGCTGAAATTACGCGTGAACGAACACTGCGATCAGTAATGATCCATTGAATGAGTTCGCTCTGGCGGGCAGTATCGATCGATTCGATCGCCGAAAGAATATTCCTCAGGGCGCGGCTTTCATCCTGGACAATACGTAAGGAATCACCCCAATTGACTTGTGGTGAATTTCCCTGCTGCGGGTTACCCGGCTGCGCTGAAAGTTTCGAAGAGATGAAACCACTCGAAAGCATCAACACAACTGCTGTAACAAACTTCAATGATCGTGCCATAGGAAACTCCTCTTGTAGTGCGTGATTGAACATGTATGTGACTATTCTTTTTATCGAACTTAGAAATAGAAGCGTGGAGTGATCAGGAAGAACGAGCTTGGCTCCCATGGTTTCGCATCGCGAATGATGGGTCCTGAATAACTCATTTCAATACGGAAATGATCTTCAATAAGCTCGATCCAGCCGCCGAAAGTAAAGAGATGATCATACGCTGCGCTCAAACCAAATTTGGACGCCTGTTGATTAACATACTCAAATGAAAGATGCGGCGAAACAACATTTGAGACGCGAGTAATATCCTGCATTTTATCAGCTTGATCCGTAGCAAAAAGCGGATGTCTGCCGGGTTTGGTATCTGTATAATCATACAGGTTACCATTTTTTGGAATCATCGACTGATAAACATTCTGTAATCCAAAGCCGATGGAAACCTGAATGAAGTTGTTGAGATCAAGTTGTACAATAGTCGGAATAAAGAGCTGCAAAATAAGCCCTTCGCGGTAAAAGGTCCGATTTTCAGGTATAATAGTATCTCTTCCATCCAAAGTCTTTGTTGGGAGGGGCTGCCCGTTGAGAATTACACTTGAGTTACTTGCTTGTCCTGAAGGCATAAGCGAAAATTTGAATGCCATTGGCAAATTAAATCCGCTAAAAAAATCAATTCCCGCAAAATATGCGTCGACGGAACCTCCGAAAGAACCGGAAAGCTGACGTGCTTTGAATGTAAGCGCATCTTTATTTCCAAGATCAAGCGGAAATACTACTCCGAGTTTGACGTTGCTCTGTGCACCGATCTGGTTTTTTAAATTCAACCAGAACCGACCTATTCCGGCAGACCAGAACGGCAATCCAACTTCTTTATTGCCAAGTTCAAGTTCAAGCCCAAGTTTTTTCGATACATTAACGCGAAGATCAGTGATCGACACATCAATCAATTTTTCGTAGCGTGATGCCCGCAGATCAGATCTCATACCTTTTATAGATGACTGATCCTCAGGAAGAGCTGTCGTTGATTCAGGATCAATAGGAG
>JANYLL010000142.1 GCA_025357895.1 Ignavibacteriota bacterium | reverse complement strand
CATTACCATGATAATAATATGACTGGAGAGTGTCTGATAGCATTTTTTAAGCAAAAACAAATAGGTCATAATATTCCAGCACTCTATTTGGAAGTGCAATCAATTATCGCTGGAAGATTTAATATCGCAGAGATTCGTCTTTCAATAAGTGATAGATATGCCATAGAAACACTTGCCGAGTTTATCAACGATGCAGGAATTCAGACACTCCAGTGGGACAAATATTTATACTTGGCACAAAGTGCCTTAAAAATCGCGGAAAAAGAATATGCTAAATTAAATGATTCTTTGTCAGTTTAAATATTAAAAATAGTTTAGAGACAAAACCATTCCCCCTATTGTTTTTCGACAATAAAATCTAATGCCAAGCAACAAAATCCAGAACATCCATCGTATTGCCGAGATCAAGGGTTTGAGAGCGACGTTCGAGTTCAACGATGGCGAACTTCGCGAAGTTGATTTTGCGGAGATGCTGAAATCATATTCGACGACGGCGGATAATGCATTCAAGCCGCTGTTTGATGGCGATTATTTTCGTACGATGCAGCTTAACCAGGAGTGGGGAACGATCTTCTGGGATAATGGCATTGACCTTGATCCGATTGTTTTGTTTGAAAAAGGGAAGTACATCGGAAAAGTAACGCCTTTAATAAAGGAGCAAAAAATGGAAAGCAACAATCCGTGGCAAGTCAGCGCGTTTTATGGAATGAAGATCACGATGAAGCCTGATGAAATCGTGCCGCCGCATTTTGATGTGCAATATAACGAGCAGCAAGCAATCCTGAGCGTTGCTACCGGAGAGCTTTTGCAGGGAAATATTTCCAAGCGCGGATTGAAGCTCGTCCGCGAATGGACGAATCTTCACCGAACGAAACTTCTGGATAATTTCAAAGAATTGCAGAAGAAGAATCCTCAACTAATGAAAATAGAACCCTTAGACTAATGTTACTTGAAGCACTTATAAAAATTGTACTTGTTCTCTTCGCCGTCCTGACGGCAGTATCTTATCTCGTCCTATTAGAACGTTGGATCAGTGCATGGCTTCAGGATCGAATTGGTCCCAATCGTGTCGGTCCGCTGGGTTTACTACAGCCACTTGCTGATGTCTTGAAGCTCCTTCTTAAAGAAGATATCGAACCAAGTCAATCCGAAAAATGGATTCATTGGCTTGCTCCCGTTATTTCGATAGTCGTTGCATTTAGTGTACTTGCAATTATTCCGTTTGGTTCTTCTATTGTCCTTGATGGAAAAAGTTATTCTCTGGCTATTGCAAGCAATATCAATATCGGAGTTCTTTATATTATCGCACTTACTTCCGTCGGAGTATATGGGATCACGCTGGCAGGATGGTCGAGCGGTTCGAAGTATTCACTGCTTGGCGGATTACGTTCAAGCGCGCAGATGATAAGTTATGAACTTACACTTGGTTTAGGGTTAATTTCAGTAGTCATGCTTTGCGGCACTCTCGATCTCGGCGGAATTATTCAATCACAAATATCAGGCGGCTGGAATATCTTTCGTGCGCCTCTTGGTTTTTTACTTTTTCTTATTTCATCATTCGCTGAGACAAATCGCCAGCCCTTTGACCTGCCCGAAGCGGAGCCTGAACTTGTGGGCGGTTATCATACGGAATATAGCTCAATGAAATTTGCTCTCTTCTTTCTTGCTGAGTATGCAAACATGATAACGGCAAGCGCAGTGATGAGTGTGCTTTTTCTTGGCGGCTGGCATGTTCCGTTTCTTAATACTATGGGAATGGATCCGAATCTTATGGCAGTCATAGGCATCGCTGTATTCGCACTCAAAATCTTTGCATTCATCTTTTTCTTCATGTGGGTGCGCTGGTCAATTCCAAGGTTTCGCTATGATCAATTGATGAATCTCGGGTGGAAAGTTTTATTGCCGCTTGGCATCGTCAATATTGTCCTGACGGCGCTGGAGAAGATGTGGATTTTGTAATTTTTTTCTCTGTTAAATCCAACCATGAAAATTAACTACGATCCATCCGTAGATTCAATCTATATCGAATTGCATCCAATAGAACCTGGCACGGCACAGGCGAAAGAGCGTTCTGATGAAATCATTGCCGATTATACCGGCGATGGAAAACTTGTGGGTATTGAAATTCTCGATGCATCCCAGCTTTTGGGAAAAGAAGATTTGCAAAAGATATATTTCGAAGTATCTGCACCTGTATCTGCATGAATCTCGACTGGAAAGTCCTCCTGCCCTCGGCATCGTCAATATTATTTTCGCAGCGTTGGGGAAGATGTGGGTACTTTGATAGTGGTAGGTAAAAATGAATCCCTACAATTTTTTCCTTCCATCATATTGTTACTTTTGCAATAAATGTCAAATGCAATGAAAAATAGAATTTTGTTTTTGATAATGTTTTCTTTCCTTGTATCCAACGTGAAGGCGCAGTGGGTGCAGACGAATGGACCTGGTGGTGGTTTAGTCCATTCCTTTGCCGTCAATGGTACGAATATTTTTGCGGGAACGGCAGGAAGTGTTTTTCTAACCACTAACAATGGTGCCAACTGGGTTGCCAAAAATAATGGATTGCCAGTACAAGGTATTCGTGCTCTTGCATTTATTGGTACTAATCTTTTTGCTGGTACTGACAGTGCTGGAATTTTCATTTCATCAGATTCGGGACAGAGTTGGCGTGCTGCAAATAATGGTATCCCAGCAAGAACAGGTTCTATTACCTTTGTT
>JANYLL010000130.1 GCA_025357895.1 Ignavibacteriota bacterium | reverse complement strand
GTTTCCAACGCTTCGTTCGTCATACGGAGTTCGAAGGTGCGCGAAGTCGGCTTCGCTTTATAAAGCGCGTCGATATCTCGGTCTTCGAGAGAAGGCAACACGCTGGAAGAAAAACCTTCTGGCATCAGCGAAAAATATTTTCCGTCCCATGCATAAAATGTCGGGCACGATCCGAAGCATGCTTTGGGATTGGTAATGCAATAGACCGTCAGCGCAAGCGTACCACCTGTCAGGACTGCCATGCCGACTAAGCCATTACCGGGATGAACGACATTTGTTTCGAGAAGAGCGATCTTATCGAAGGGAATCGTATCTGTTCCCATGCCAGTAGAAGTGCGGTTGGCATCGTAGCGAAAACCTGTTCCGATTATGATGCGCTCTTTTTCGAATGACCGCCAGTCCGAAAGGACAGTAAGCCTTCCGTCGCGGAAATGCACTTTCAGGTAATCGGCATTGGGATCGAGATCAAGAAAATGCTCCGGTGTGCGGATGTCGCGTCGCACCGAACTGCTTGAACAGGCACCAAGGCTTACTCCCATCAACAGCATCAATGTGAAATGAGATAAAGTTTTTTTCCGCAGTTTCATCATCAGGGGATTTTGCGTATAATGTTTGTCACACAAAACTAAGACATTATTGAGGATGAGTTGTCAAAAAGATGTCTGAGAGTTGTAAAAAAATTGTAATAAACCCCGCCTATCACTGAACGATGGGCTAAGTTGTTACCACCGGTTTCACCGATTCGGAACCCAAAGTCGCCTCCGGCAATGGCGACAAATTAGCCCTCGGTTTCAACCGTGGGCGGTGTTGACTAAGATTATTTAAAAGGCACCTATGCTTTGGATAGTTTTAAAAAAAACTTCGGTGGGCACCTTGACAAAATGATTTTAATTTCGTATATTTGCAGAATGAAATACAAACCATTTTCAGAAAATAAGAAGAGAGTCCGCCACCCTGGCGGACTCTTCGGTTTTAAAGGAAAGAATTGCGCGTGCGTAATGTTATGTTGTTGATCTATAATGAGGTTACAGAGGCTTCAGCGCGGGTAAGAGTCGCAATGACAACTTAGTAGAACGGACATTCCTGTCCGTTCGGAAGGTGGGGGAAAGACGGACGGACTAAAGTCCTCCATACAATCACATCAAAGGTGAATTTTGGGACTCTTTACTATCTTTTTTTTCGTTATAAATGTGCTCTTTTCCCTGAAAATTTGAAACAAATTTAAACAATTTCCGTAAGAAGGTTTGATATTTTTGCTTAGCCCACGATGTGGATTGTTCGATTAGCTCTCCGGCGTCCTTATACGACTGCCGTTTTTTGTTTTTTTATTTTGCTTATGGGCATACTCTCGATCAAGAGCATGCTCATCGATATTTTCCCCACGATTGATATTCCTGTCGTCTCCGTCGTTTGGAGTTATAACGGACTCTCCGCAGAAGATATGGAACGCCGAGTAGTTCTACTCTCTGAACGTGCATACTCCACTACCGTCAGCGGAATTTCAAGAATTGAATCCTCATCCATTCCGAGCATCGGAATATTAAAAATTTATTTCGAGAATGGTACGGATATTGGGAGTGCAATGTCACAAATTGCTTCTGTGAATGCTGGGATAATAAAGAGCATGCCTCCGGGAATCGGTTCGCCGGCAGTGATCCGCTTTAATGCAAGCAACGTGCCTGTTGCGCAGCTTACAATGTCAAGCAAGACAATGACGCAGGAGCAGATAACCGATTATGGCTTGAATTTCATCCGAATCAGCCTTTTTACGATTCCGGGACTTTCAACTCCTGCGCCTTATGGCGGAAAAAGCCGGCTTATTACTGTTGATGTTGATCCGAAGATATTAGCCACACATGGTTTATCTGCAGCCGATGTTGTTACGGCATTAGGAAATTCCAATACAATTCTGCCTGCAGGCACTGCGCGAATCGGCACGAAGGAATATAATATTGCGATGAATTCCTCTCCGGCAACGATTGAGGATTTTAATGATATTCCTGTGAAGGTTATCAACGGTGCAGTAATCAGGTTAGGTGATGTTGGTAAAGTTGCGGATGGATTTAATCCGCAGACAAATATTGTCCATGTCAACGGCAACCTTGCAACATATCTTGCAATCATAAAGAAATCAAATGCTTCAACGCTTGCCGTTGTTAGCGCAACAAAAGATGCACTGCCCGGAATAAAAGCTGTTGCACCTGCAGGACTTGATCTGAGCATTGATTTTGACCAGTCAACATTTGTGCAAGCTGCAATTGATAGCGTGCTTCGCGAAGGCACAATAGCGGCGATACTGGTGTCGCTGATGATCTTGGGATTTCTCGGTAGTTGGCGTAGTGTGCTTATTGTTTGTACTTCTATTCCACTTGCTATCATGGTTGGTGTGATCGGCTTGAATCTGACCGGTAATACGATCAATATCATGACTTTGGGTGGACTTTCACTCGCTATCGGAATGCTTGTTGACGATGCAACGGTGGAAGTAGAAAATATTCATCGAAACCGGAATATGAATAAGCCGCTGACAGTGGCTATTCTCGATGGTGCTTCGCAGATCGCGCTTCCGGCGATCATGGCAACACTTTCTATTTGTATCGTATTTTTTCCTGTTGTTCTCTTGACAGGTCCTTCGAAATTTCTTTTTACTCCGATGGCGCTTGCCGTCGTGATCTCGATGCTTGCTTCGTATGTGCTATCAAGAACGCTTGTTCCGACACTCTCTCGAATGCTGATGCCGGGTGAGCATCACCACGGCGAAGCATATAAGAAAGAAACGATCTTCACAAGATTCAATGATTCACGCGAACGCTTTTTCGATAGATTTCAAAATGCATATGGCGGCGTGCTCGAATTATTTTTGCGCCATCGTGTCTTTACACTTGTCATTGCCGGAATTATCGGAGTGATTTCTGTCATGCTCGTAGGCATTGTCGGTACGGATTTTTTTCCGGCAACTGATACAGGTTTGATGAAAATACATTTCCGTGCTCCTGTTGGCACGCGATTGGAAGAAACGGAAAAATTAGTATTACGTGTAGAAGATTCAATTCGAAAAATCATACCACGCCCCGAACTTGCAACGATCAATGATATGATTGGAGTGCCGGTTTCCTTCAATCTTGCATTCGTCCCTTCGGATAATGCAAGCGCAATGGATGCTGAGATCATGATCTCATTAAAACCCAACCATCACCCTTCGGTTGAGTATATGAAAAAAATCCGGAAAGAAGTTGCCGATCATTTTCCCGGCACGACAATTTATTTTCAACCGGCAGATATTATGTCGCAGGTGTTGAACTTCGGGCTATCTTCGCCGATAGATATTCAGATACAATATCCTGATATCCAAAAAGCGCATGAGTTTGCGATGACGATCTGCGATAAAGTCAAACTTATTCCCGGCGCAGCAGATGTTGCTATCAAGCAGGTGCTGGATTACCCTACTCTTAAATTAAATGTTGACCGTCAACGAGCAGCGCAACTGGGGTTAACGGTGAATAATGTTGCAAGCAGCATGCTTGTTTCGCTTTCATCGAGTTCGCTTATTGCTCCGTCTTTTTTTCTGAATCCTCAGAACAATGTTAATTATAATGTTGCCGTAAAAGTACCCATTGAGCGCGTCACTTCACTCGAAGAAATTCTTGCAAGTCCGATCACGCAATCAAGCTCGGCAAATATTTTGCAGTCCGTCGGCACGACATCGCTTGATCTTCCTACTCCGCCTTCGCAGACGCTTGGCAATCTTGTAACGGTAAAATCAGAATGGGTGCCGAATGAACTTGATCACTATACGGTACAGCGTGTTTTGGACGTGACAGCTAATGTCGAAGACCGCGATCTTGGTTCGACTGCTACTGATATTCAAAAAGTGATCGATAAATTAGGCACCCTTCCCAAAGGAATGAAGATCACGATTCGCGGACAAAACGAAGTAATGACGGAATCCTTCAAAAGTCTTGGGCTTGGAATTATCATAGCAATCTTTATGGTGTACCTGTTAATGGTCACGCTCTTTCAATCATGGCTGGATCCTTTTATTGTTATTGTTGCAGTGCCGGGTGCGATCTGTGGAATCTTATGGATGCTTGTTATTACCGGCACTACGATCAATGTTATTTCATTAATGGGGACGATCATGTCCGTTGGTATAGCTGTTTCGAATTCGACCTTACTTGTAACATTCGCGAATGATGTACGAGTTGAGCATGGTTATGATGCTCTTCGCGGTGCGCTTGAAGCAGGGAAGACGCGATTGCGCCCTGTGTTGATGACGGCACTTGCAATGATACTCGGTATGATCCCAATGGCACTGGCATTTGGTGAAGGTGGTGAACAAAATGCTCCACTTGGAAGAGCTGTGATCGGTGGACTTATTTTTGCAACATTTACAACGCTTTTTGTCGTGCCTGTTGTCTATTCGTATTTACGTAAAGGCAAGCCGACAAAGCATGAACTTGAACTGCGATTTATTTCTGAAGAAAAAGGATTCGAATATGACCCGAATGTTCCGTATGATTTTGTGGTAGATTAAAAATGAAGTGAGTCCGTCCCACTATGAAATAAAATTATGATTGAAGAAAAACAGACGAAACCAAGATACAATAAATTTTTTATTTGGGGAGTGCTTATTGTCCTCCTTACTATAGGTGCATATCTCTATTTCAATATTACAAAAGGTCATGCAATACATGACGATGCTGCCGAGCGTTCGAAGGAAGCAGCGGCCGGAGTGCGGGTTCGTGTTGCGGAAGTAACGCCATCCGCCCCACAATATAAAATTACCATTCCTGGCGAAGTACGTTCGTTCACAGAAGTAACCCTGTATGCAAAGATCAGTGGATACCTGAAAAAGATCAATGTTGATAAAGGAGATAATGTGCGGCAGGGGCAGGTGATCGCTACGATAGAATCGCCGGAAACCGACCGTCAATATCAGGCATCCGAAGCATCAGCAAAGAATTTGCGTAACATCGCAAACCGTAATCAGGAGTTGCTTAAGCAAGCACTTATTTCTCCGCAGGATGCAGAACAGGCAGTATCTAATGCTGATGCAGCGGAAGCGACACTTGCTTCTCTTGCGCAATTAAGGACTTACGAAACGATTAAAGCTCCTTTTTCAGGAAGAGTGACAGCGCGCTTTGCCGATGCAGGTTCGTTAGTACAAAGCACTTCGAATTCTGTGCCTATTGCAACGATCTCCGAAGTAAATCGTCTAAGAATCTATATTTATCTCGATCAGAAAGATGCCGGGAATATCAAAGAAGGTGATTCAGTCCATATTCATTTACTCGAACGTCCCGATCTGAATATTCCTGCCCGCATTACCCGTTACACAGGCGAAATAGATCCGAAGTCGCGGACATTACTAGCTGAGATCGACCTTGATAATAAAAATAATCTGATCCTGCCCGGAAGTTTTGTGCAAGTTGTGATTAATGTGAAAGCCCATCCATATTTGCAGATTCCTTCAGAAGCTTTGATCATTAAAGGAAAAGATTACCTTGCAGCCGTTGTTGATTCCTCGGGAATTCTCCGCTTCCACAAAATTGAGATTGCCGATAATGATGGCAAGGTCATCCGGATTGCTTCAGGTCTTGGTGCCGGAGAAAGGATTGCTCTCGGCATTGGTGATGCATTAAAAGACGGTGATAAAATACAAGTTATCGTGCCGCCGGTGCCTGGAAAATAATTTCTTATTTTTTAGATAGAACGATCTCTTTTTGTTTTGCAGCTGATTGGTAGAATGCTTCGACGACTTGCATTCTTGCAAGCGATTCTTCGCCGCTTGAAATAAGCGGGACGATTCCGCGGACAGCATTGATGAAATGGCGGAGTTCATTCTCGTAGGATTTTTTAAAAAGTGCTACCTGCGAATCGGATTTTGCCGGTGTGAGATTGACAAGATTTCCTGCCACACTTTTGAAAACTCTGAGCGGATTAATAAAGGCTGAGCCTTTATCTCCAAAGACATTGCAATAAAAGAAATCGCCTTCGCGGTGGAATGTCCAGCTGGATTCGATGGTAAGCGTTACATCTTTTTCAAGCCGTAAAAATACGGCGCAGGAATCTTCGACTTTTTTTGTGTACTGATTGTAGCTTGTTGCGCTGATGGTTTTTACTTCAGGGTAGTTCAAAAGCCAAAGCGCCATATCGAGCATGACGATTCCGAGATC
>JANYLL010000129.1 GCA_025357895.1 Ignavibacteriota bacterium | reverse complement strand
GTACTGTGGTTTGATACAAATAGAAAAAAATCGCAAGCTATCCGCCATGTTTTTCCACATGGCGGATATTCAAAAAAGGACAACCTCCCCAAGCAGTCCCTTCTTGTGTGCTTACGATAAAACTATTCCGATCAGACATACAATACATCAACAAAATTACGAAACCGCGATACAAGAAATGTTACATAATTTTGGAAAATTGTTACAATATCCATACATTCGACGAATGAGAATGCCCGCACATTCTTTTGGGAGTATATAAGCATTTAATTGATCTATCACCTTCTGAAAAATGCATCTTCGAGGCTTTCCTATATGGACTTTAGAAGGGCACCCCCGCTAGGTCACCAATTTATCCCCAACTAAAAATGCCGAAAACGGGCTGAAAACGCTATGTCGTAAAAATTCTTCATATTTTTTTGTAACCAAATGACATCTCAAGTGTCTTTTAAAGTAGGAGAATCACACAAAGCATAAAACGTGGAAGAAATTACCAGTCTACTTGATGAGACCGAAGAACTGACGGAAGAGGCGTTTGCGCCGCTTCCCGAGGCTCCGGTAGCTCTCACTCCTCTCTCCGAGGATGACCAGCTCGATCTGGCTCTGGTTCGCGATTTTATCGGCGGACGAGACGATGCATTTCTGACACTTTATGCCAAGTACGAAGCGCCCCTGCTGCATTATTGCAGAAAGATGTGCCCGGATCAGCGAGTTGCCGAAGATGCCTTCCAGGAAATCTGGACTGTAATATTCGAGCTTCGCATGAAACGGACCGAAGTAGGCAGGTTCCAATCACTTCTCTTTCGTACGGCACGTAATACGTGTCTTAATGCAGTGCGTCGGGAATGGATCCGCTCCCGGGGTAAGGTCGAACTCAATAGCTCATTGGCAAGTGTTACATTAGATAGCCAAAATGAGCAGGAAGAAATCAGAACGCTGATCTCGCAGGCTTTAGCAAAATTGCCGATCGAGCAGCGCGAAGTATTCGTCCTGCATGAGTATTCCGGATTCAGTTATGGTGATATCGGTATTCTGCTCGGAAAAACGGAAAACGGTATTAAGACTATAGCATTCCGTGCCCGGATCCGTCTTCGGAAATTGATCGCAGGCTGGCTCGGTTTGACCGAAGAGGATGACGGCTCAATTAAGTTGCCATATTTATCAAAAGAACATTAATAGCATCACATAATAGTTACCCCAATGAATATTAAAGACGAAGAACAATTACAGCAATATTTCGAGCGTCAAATGACAAGCTCTCAGGAACAGAATTTCCTGATCAATGTCGCCGCCAGAGATGATATGCGCATGGCATTCCGTTCGCAGCTCGAATTGCTCAAAGCCGTCCGTGAAGATAAAGATACTTCAGGCAGCCCGATGTTCGCCAGATCTAAAACGCTTACTGCGCTTGGTCTGGGCGGAGCGTTAGTCCCATCCGCATTAAAGCAGCAGGAAGTTGAAGCCTCGATAGTCCCAACATCTTTCTTGCAAAATATGGGCTCGATGTTCAGACGTCCTGCGATCTCTATCACTGCCGGATTATTAGCAGGAATATTGGGTACCGCTTTCTTAATGCCGGCAAACGTAAATCCCTCACATGAAGCCAATAGAACTTCAGCGCCGGTCACTTCTTCTCCTGTTATAGTACCTGCTCCGGAAAAAAGTATATCCGCCCCGCTCACGAATGATCCAATAAAAAACCAGCCGAAGCACAGCTCGAGAGCTTCGGTCACACATAATGCTATAAATACCGATAGAAACCAACAACTACCAAGCACTCCTATCATCAATAATAATAAACCCGGTAAGGTTGCTGTAGATAATAGCATTCAAAAACCGGGAGATGCTCAGAAGAAATAAATATTGCTCCCAAAGATAAAAAGAAAGAGGGATGTAAACATCACTCTTTTCTTTATTATCTAATGATAAGGAGGAGTGTGTCATTTGAATTACATTGTCATTCCGAAGGAGCCGAAATTCGTTTTAGCGAATGAGCGACTGAGGAATCCGTAACAGGCGAACTTTCTTCACTCCCTGAGCCTTTTTATAGTGGGTTATTGCCAGATCGTTGGCTTGAAATGACACACGAAAAAATAGTCATGAAACAAGGACATGAAGTCCTCAATGTAATTGAATCTCCGCAGATAACCAATCTGGTTCGGGCAGGTCTTTTTATATTATTTCTTTTTCCTATCGTACTAAAAGCTCAAACCGATGAACGTCCGGTTCGAATTGGCGTCGGCGGAGGATTCGGCTCGAATATAACGCGCACTTTTATTGAAGCATATACAGGGGATGTTCTTTGCGGAGTTTTCCAAAATGGCAGCGCGCCGGGTGCCTCGTTTTTTGGCAGGATGGAAATTCCCTTGCCCTTTGAAGATCTTTCTTTGATGCCGCAGATCGGTTACCATGATCTTTCATCTTCCTTCGTTACAAGTCCTTTTACTACCGAGCATGCATACGATCTTTCAAATGATACTGTTCAGGTTTTTCGGACACGTAATTATTCGGCAAATCTTAAAACTATATCTCTTGATGCACTTCTTGCATGGCGACCTTTTTCAAGGCTCCATTTAGAAGCAGGGGCAGGACTTGCAATACTTATTCATCATACGTATGATCAAACAGAAAATCTTCCGGCAAAATATGTCTATACGGAAAATTCTCTTTCGACTCGGACGGTATCGGGCGGAGCACTTGGAGCAAAGGCTTTTGCTGCAACATTGGAATTTGGTGCAGGCTATGATATAGCGATCCGACCAAACTTAACTCTTAGTCCCGAAGTCCGTGGAAGTTTACCTCTTTCCCCTATTGTTTTAGCGAACGGATCGAATTACCGTGCATGGTCTATCGGTGGAATAATTTCATTGATGTATGCATTGCCTGTCTCAGCGCCGGTTGAATATATTCCTCCGCCGCATATCGAAGAACCGCCGCCAATTGCCGAGACAAGGAAAGAAGAACCTGCCCCTATAAAAAGTATATTACGAGTTTCAGTAAAGGCAGTAGGCAAGACAGAATCGGGCGACGAAGTCCAGGAGCCAGTCATTGCAATCCAAAATGTTCGTGTAACGGATGTGGCTCCTACATTGAATTATGTTTTCTTTGATGACGGCTCATCTGATATTCCGAAACGATATCATTCATTTTCGGATACGCGCCAAACCAGATCATTCGATCCTACGTCATTATATACACTCGACGCACTTGGTATCCATTATGAAGTGCTGAACATTCTCGGCAAGCGTATGCAGGAAAAGCCCGCATCGAAAATAACGATCACCGGAACGCGAAGTTTGCATTCAAGCGGTGATTCTGTAGCAGCATCGGAAATATCACTACTGCGTGCTGAACATACTGCAAAATATTTGCAGGACGTTTGGAATATTGCTCCATCGAGGATCAGAGTCAGATCACGTTCGCTGCCCGAACAAGCATCCGATGAAAATGCTCCAACAGGTCAAGCAGAGAACCGCCGTATCGAAATTACAACCAACACTCCATCGCTCATCGAACCGATCGAAACTCATCGCATTGAGAGAACAGCTACTCCGCCAAATATTGTATTCAAATCAAATATCGTTTCAAATTTCAACGGACTTAAAAGCCAGATCATCACAATCAAACAAGGCGGGAAGATCATAAAGACGATCGACGGACTTTCAAATAATGCCGGGGGCGAATTACTTTGGGATATTGCCGAAGGAAATGTTATCGGCAGTAATGACTCGGTGACATGGCAAATGGATATCGAAGATTCTGCCGGAGCAACCGCATCTGTTGCAGGAAATATTAAGATCAAGAAGGAAGTACAGAACAGATCAAGGCATGCAAGCGATACGACTGCCGATAAAAGTTTAGAGAGATTTCATCTTTTGCTTTTCGACTATAGTTCTTCTGCGGAGTTAAGCAATATCTCCGATGAAATTTTAGAACGCATTGCAAGTTCGATAACTTCGGATTCCCGGGTTTCATTGATCGGTCATACCGATATCACGGGCGATCCGAACTACAACGAACATCTTTCGTATGACCGTGCAAGCCGTGCCTCGCTTTTGCTATCGTCACGTTTGCATAAACTCGGAAGGCTTGCTCCGACATTTAATCTTGAAGCTCGCGGCGCAAAAGATGTTCTTTTCGATAATAGCAATGCTGAAGGCAGATTTCTTTCACGCACGGTGCGGATAACCATCGAAAGGGACCTGAAATAAATGCGAAGAATCGTCACATATTCTCTTTTGCTTTTTTCTCTTGCTTTGACAAGAGAAGTTTTTTCGCAGGATTGCGGAAAGAATATGCTTTCGATACCAAATGCTTCTTCCTATGGAGTGATACCGACTCCGAAAAATATGCCACTCCCGGGAGCTTTCACGATAGAATTCTGGGCGCAATCGTCTTCTTCTGCTGCGCATTCCGGTTTAGTTGAACAAGTAAGTAAAGGTGATACCGGTGCATTCAGTATCGGCTTTTCATCCGGCGATTCGCTTATCGTTTCGCTTCACTTCAATAATGGAATAACGAATGTTGTAACTTCATCCAATACAAATATCCAAAATTGGAATCATTATGCCGTAACATTTACTCCTAACGATAGCATTCGAATTTATATCAACGGCGTTCTTAAGACATCACAAAAAACGAACGCTGCAAAGTTGATAGCTTCAACTGATTCGATACTTATCGGTCATAGCAATCTTAGCGGCGTAAGCTTTATAGGAAATATTGATGAGTTACGTATCTGGAGTGTCGCCAGAACCTCCGCTGAAATCCTCGCATCGATCAAAACGGTACTCGCTGGAAATGAAGCAGGCTTAAAAGCATATTACAGTTTTGATGATGATTCGACAATACATACCTTTCATGATTTTGCCGGCGGAGGTAGCGAAGGAAAGCTAGTCTCTTCTGCAGCTCTTACAATTTCAACGTCTCCGGTTACCGGAACAACGGCAAGCTACATGCTTGCATCGAAAGAATTGCGCATAATATTTCCCGATCTTGACTGTTCATTATCAGCCGATACAAGCATTCATATTCTTAATCGCGGCTCCGAACAAGTTGTTATAGACCCTGTCTCTTTTGCAAGCGGGACGATTTTCAGCGCCACAACTTCAGGTTTTCCTCTGCCGCCGGACTCTACACATATCGGCATCATTAATATTCATGCCTCACCAATGAAGCCTGGATTCTATAAAGATGTATTAATTGTACCAAGCACTACGGTCTGCGGTGGAATCCTCCGCATACCGGTTGAATTGCGGGTTCAAAAAATTTCTGTTGCATTCCAGGATAGTATCTTCAAACTTGGTAATCTGCTTCCCTGTGATTTACCTCTTAATCGGCCCGGACAAACAACATTATATAATACCGGCACAAAAGCCGTAACAATAAACTCACTACAATTTTCCGTACCTGCAGGAATTAAAATTATTAGTCCTGCTGTGCCTTTTAAAATCGATTTCGGAAAAAATATTCCGATCATATTCACCGTGCTTCCCGGAATACCGGGGACGATAAATACAACACTGATTGCGAACACGAAAGAATGTTCGTTTAGTACGAAGATCGTGTTTCAAGGCAAGCGAATTACCACCCAATTCAATATTCCGAACAGCATACAGTTTTCCACCATACATTTACCACCATCGAACATTACTATTGATACCACGATCTTCTTAAAGAATACAGGAACATCCGTTCTTTCGATGGATCCTGCACTGGCTTTGCTCGGAGGTTCGGGTTTCAGATTACTTTCTCCGCAATCAGGACTGGCATCGGTAAAACCGGATTCCAGTCTTGCAATTAAGATTCAATTCAAAACAAGCGATTGTGGAACATTCGAAACTGCGTTGCATTTTCAAGATCAATCCAATTGCTTTATTGATACGCTAATCCCTATTTCGATTACGGTTCTGGGTCCTGATGTTTCCGGAAGAAGCTCCGCCTTCGATCTTGGAGCAAGTTGCGCAGCACATGATACGACAATAACTCTTGTTAATAAAAGTGGAAGAGAAGTAATTCTTGGCAAACCTGTTTTCACCAAAGATAATATTTTTTCTCTGCTCAACGGAGCATTTCCTAAATCACTTTTGCCGGATGATTCCGTTTCTCTTACGATCCATTTTGCTCCTTCAGAACCGGGCAGATATACTGTGAATGCTCGCTTCCCCCTCTCACCCTGTGGTGAAGCAGATATCACATTACAAGGGCTCTTAGGAGTTGGGCAGATAACTCTCAGCGATTCAAGTTTGGATTTTGGCAATGGCTGCGATCTTACTCCGAATGTTAAAAACATTACTATCGCCAATATGTGCGGAAGAGATATCAACGTTACCGATATTAAAATTGAAGGATCACAAAACTTCTCGATCATCAACCCCTCTTTGCCATTTAAAATGGCAAACAATGAGAGCAAAGAGATCTCTATTCGGTTCACACCGAAACAATTGGGCACATTAGAGCAAGGACGAATTAATTTATATGATAGCGGCTGTTTTGTTGCACGCTTTGCTCTTCGCGGAGTCAGGGAGCGGGCAAATATACCTCCCATCCTAAGAGAATTCGGAACAATTTGTCCGGGCAAAACAGGTACTATCTCAGCGACATTACAAAATTTTGGATATGGTGATGATACGATACTATCGTATCACTTTATCGGTGCAGCCTCTTTTAGCGCTACAAATATTATCGGCGAAGTCATTAAACATGGTTTAGCCCTTCCTATATCCATTTCATTTTCACCGAAAGATACTGGTCAGGTTTTAGGTTTGCTGGAGATCATCCTCTCTCCCTGCGGAGATACGGCGCGAATCGCTTTGCATGGTATCGGCGGCCCTGGTGCTATACTTTCGATCAGCGACAGCATTCTGGATTTCAAAACTATTAAATTGGGAACGACAGATTCACTCTGCACGATCCTCACAAATCCAAGCTGTAACGGGCTTATGGTAGCAACTGATTCAGTACATGCTCTACATTCTGTTTTTTCTCTTTCGCAAAGTTCTCGAAGTAAATTGCCCGATAGCGTTATTGTTGCAGCTCCCGTAACATTATGTTTTGTTTTCGCACCGGATTCTGTAGGTTCATTTGAAACGACAGATACGATAAAGATCGGAACGCAGAAGAAGATCGTTACTCTTCGCGGTACTGCCGGCATCAGCGATCTTTTATTTAATCCCAGGATATTTGATTTTGGAGACGTACTAAAAGGAAGTTCGGATACATTGCGACTTGCTATTCTTAATAAGGGAACATACCCTGCATCGCCGATTATTATTAATACGATCGCACCTGATTTTATAATACTCTCTCAGCCACAAACAATCGGAGGTTTGGCATTCGATACCGATAAGGTAATTTTCACTCCATCAGCTCTTGGTTTGCAAACGTCGATGATCGTCTTTAACTGGGAAAATCATCTTGATACGATCTTCTTACGCGGAAGAGGAATTCAACCCGGTTTACAGATATCATCCTCATTGCTTGATTTTTCACAACTGCGTGTGGCACATGACTCGGTGATCACCATTACAGTAACAAATAATCTTGCATCCGATGCGATAGTGATCGATAGTGTTTCCATCACAGGAAAATTTTCTGTTTTTCCGAATGCTAAAGCAATCGTCAATCCGGGAGAAAAACTTTCTTATTCGGTTACGTATTTTCCGAATGCTGAAACAGATGATTCAGGAACGCTTACTTTTCATACAGAAAATTCTAAGAATGCAGCTCTATCCTTACACGGCGAAGGTGTGGAAGCTCATGTAGTGGTGAGCACAACACAAATTAGTTTTGGAAATGTCGGACTTGGGCAAACCCCAAAATTTCACCTTAAAATTTCCGACACCGGAGCGTATCCACTTCTCATCACCGGAATCAACAATAGTATTTCTAATTATACTACCACGCCTTCAGCGACATTTACAATTCCTCCTAAATCCTCTATTGATGAGATCGTCAGCTTCATGCCGTTACGAGCTATTACGTATACCGATACATTGCGCATTGATGCTAATGCGCCGGAAAAATTAGTTCTCATTTCACTGTTGGGTAAAGGCGTCTTTGCACCGCTTGGAATCCCGCAAGTCAGTTATAGTATTCCTGATCGGCAGGCTAGGGTCGGCGATCTTATTGATATTCCCCTCAGTATCAGCGGAACAGATCTAGCGCTTTTTAATCTTGATAGTTTTCGGGTTGATCTTTCCTACGATCCGCATATTGTTTTCTTCCATGATACGATTACGACAGCCGGCACGCTCTCAGCGGGATTCAAGATGAAATTCGAGCGCGTTGCTCATGATAGTATTATCCGTATTACAGGTTCGGGAAAAAGCATCATCCCCTTTGCATCCCCACTATTTATTTTGCAAGCTGAGGCATTGCTTGGACCGGTTGATTCGACAAGAATCTTTGTATCATCGAGCGATCCGCAAAACACAGCAAATATCTTTTCCTCAAGCGGCTTATTCGTCGTCACTGATTGCGGAAATTATCGCGGCGGAATAATCGCGAAAGGAAATTATTCTGTTTCTAGGATCACACCTAATCCTATCTCCTCAACTGCTCATATAGACTATGAGATCGGTTTAACCGGACGAGTGCATCTCAATATTTATGATGCGCTTGGCAGACATATCCGCACGATAGTTGATGATAACCAGACAAAAGGAAAACACAGTGCAAGATTTTCAACTGAAGGAATACCGAGCGGAGAATATATTTATGTTCTGAAGAGTCTGGAATATGAAAATAGAGGGACGATGATCATCTTGAATTGAGAACTGGGTATCTTTGGATTTAATGTCATTCCGAAGGAGCCGAAATTCGCTTTAGCGAATAAGGCAACTGAGGAATCCCCTGAGGACTACCAGAATGTAACGTGCTACAATACATCACGGGATTCCTCACATCATTTTTTTGCACTTCATGCAAAAAATCTCCGTTCGGAATGACATACTAATTCAAAAGACTTTAATACCAAAAATTCCAAAAAAGAAATTTTTGAATCACTTTCCTCGTTCTCCATTCTCAATTCTCAATTCGTAATTCATGATATTAACCGATAAAGATATTTTAGAAGCGATCGAAGCAAAAACGATCGTCATCGAACCGTACCGCCGCGATTGCCTTGGCTCGAATAGTTATGATGTGCATCTTGGTGCCGTGCTTGCAATTTATAAAACGCAGGTCCTTGATGCAAGAGAGCATAATGAGATCGAATATTTTACTATCCCCGATGAAGGATATGTTCTCCGGACCGATACGCTCTACCTCGGCGTAACCGAAGAATATACTGAAACTCATGCCCATGTTCCTTTCTTAGAAGGCAAATCGAGCGTCGGCAGGCTTGGCATTGATATTCATGCCACTGCGGGCAAAGGTGATGTAGGTTTTTGCAATACCTGGACGTTGGAAATTTCCGTCAAGCAGCCCGTTCGTATTTATGCAGGAATGCCTATCGGTCAGCTCATTTATTTCGAGGTCAAAGGTGATTGCCTCGTGCCCTACGCAACAAAAGCCAATGCGAAATATAATGCCCGTACGGTCAAGCCTGTCGAATCAATGATGTTTAAGAATTATGATACAGCGGCTGGAAGGTGGAAATAAATGACCACAATGAAAGAACTTTTGCATTGAATATAGTATTACTAGTCTTTAAGACTTCCGTAGTTTAGCAAGATCAACTTTAGTTTAGCCGTCAAAAGCTCATGTTATAATTACAATGTATTCTTAGATAAAAGTTCTTAATATTATGGAAGGAGCCATCGAAATGGAAAAAGATGCGCCACGAAAAGAATTAGATCTAGTATTGGATTATATAGGGTTACATCTCAATCGTAATTCTCTTTCAGTTACAGAGATTGCAGACGCCGCAGCCATCAGTCTCCAGACTTTGGAAAGAATGTTTTTGGAATGGAAAGGTTGTACAATAATTCATTATGTGCAGCTTTCTCGTTTGGACATGGCAGCACAAATATTGCAGGAAACTTTTGAGCCAGTGAATTATATTGCTCAGTTATGTGGGTTTGACGATCCTGCCTATTTTAGCCGAGCTTTTCGTAAAAATTTTAATCTATCTCCAAGTGATTTTAGGAAAGAGCACACTACTTTGACTAAAAAATCCAAGATTTTGCGGAAAAAATCCAACCATCGCTAATTCATTTTAGGTATTTTTGTATTACGGTTTGAAGTTCAGTGTTCTGGACTTTATAATCGCAAATGTTATTTCTATTTCATTAAACCATTAATGCCTTATCAAAAATCTAATTAGTTCTAAGTTACGTGATGCATTTGCAGTATCTATATTTGCAATAATTCTTTGTATAAGCAATGCACTCCTTGCACAAACAGTTACCCAACAATCTGGATGCTTTACTATTATTTCACTTAGCGCGCTAAATCATCAGCCCTGTAATTCCGCGACTTGTCTTGTGGGGCCAGATTATGTTGGAAACCAATGTGATCAATGTTTTACAGTCACAATAGCTTCTTGTGATGGTGTAGAACAACCTCAATCTTTTGAAGTTGGCTCTGTCGACTGCTTTAGTGTGTGCTCTCCTTCAGGGGATTTTATACTTGGATCATTATCGACAGGTGTTTGCGACACTGTACGCAAGCAAGTTGTTTGGAAAAATGCATCTGGACCAATTCCTTGTGTTGGAATGTCTGCTACTGACCAACCAACATTCCGTATTTGCGGAAGTGGTTCACCTCAAAGGTTTTTTATCAGACTTATCGCTCACTGTGGCACAATCTGTCAAAATCCATGTCAATCAGCTATAATTGACATACCATAAATGTTGGAATTAAGACAGCGCATTTCTGTTCTTTATACCAGCCACTGCACTTTTTTTGTGTAGGGGCTGGTTTTGCTCTTTTAATATATAGAGGCAATTAATTTCATGAAAAAAAATTATTTTTTTTTGATACTTAATCTTTTTTATAATTCTGCCTTTGCTCAAACACCTCCTCATATCCAATGGCAAAAAAGTTTGGGCGGTATCGATGTTGACCATGCATATTGCATAACGGCAATTAAAACCGGAGGATATATGGTATGCGGAATTACCAGTTCAAATGACGGAGATGTGTCCTTCAATCATGGAAATGGCGATTTTTGGATAGTAAGACTTTCCTTAGGCGGCGAAATCATTTGGGAAAAAAGTTATGGGGGTACAAAACCCGACAAAGCATGGTGTATCATTGAAACAAACGACAAAGGATTTGTAGTCACCGGAACAACGCAATCCAGCGATGGAGACGTTATAGGAAATAAGTACAGGAATGTAGCTTCAGGCGATGCATGGATACTGAAGATCGATTCTTCGGGAAATATTCTTTGGCAGAAAAATTTTGGATCGACTCACAACGCTCCATCAACCGTGCCATTTTCAATTATACCAACATTTGATCGTGGATATGTAATTTCAGGATATGGAGAATTTGGAATCGAAGGGTGTGATTATCCGTTCGGTCCTGGACATGCTATTGTAATAAAGCTTGATTCGACAGGCATCATGCAATGGTACCAATGTTATGGTAGTATTACTGATGGAATTTCTTCTTCATATTCCATTATTCAAACTGCTGATAGCGGTTATGCATTTGCAGGTTGTACGACATCTAATGATGGTGACGCATCGCAGAATCACGGCGGCGGAAACGATGGCTGGCTTGTAAAAATTAACAAGTATGGAACAGTTCAGTGGCACAAATGCGTCGGTGGTACGGCAAGTGACCAACTATTTTCTTTAATTCAAAGCCGCGATGGAGGATTTGTAGCAGCTGGAGTAACTAACTCGAATGACAGTACTCTCTCAGGAAATCATGGACAAAGTGATGTTTGGGTAATAAAGACTACAGCAACTGGTGATCTAGTATGGCAGAAATGCTTCGGGGGGTCACATTCGGAATTAGCATGGTCGCTGAAGGAAACTTCGGATAGTGGATATGTAATTTGCGGGACTACAAGTTCCAATGATGGTGATGTTTCCGGCAATCATGGCGGACAGAGTGATGCTTGGCTCCTAAAAGTAAATAACACAGGATCGTTGGTTTGGCAAAAATGCCTGGGTGGTTCGGGTAATGATGAAGGTGCATCCGTTATTATTACAGGCGATAATAGCTTTATTATTGCAGGATCAGCGACATCGAACGATGGAGATGTTACTGGTAATCATGGCAATACCGATTACTGGGTAGTCAAACTTACTGGTGCTGCCAACGGAATAACTCCTACCAATTCATTTTTGGGAGCTGCGAATTCTTTTGCCATTTTTCCAAATCCTTCGACAGATGTTGTTCATTTGCAAATGTGGGGAGAGCAATTCGTTCACGAAGCACAATTTTACAATCTATTGGGCATAGAATTTTTTCCTCCGTATAGTTTAGAAGGCAATACTGCTACGATAAATATTACCCCTCTGCCCACCGGCATCTATATAACCAAGTTATTTTTTTCCTATCAGGATTATAAAGGAGTCTTTACTCAGCCCCTGATCATTCGACATTAAAAAGAATATGAATAATAAATGAACCAAGTACTCTATATTCTATTTTAATACGCAAAGTAGATTCCATCCGGCTCAATTGAAAGCCAATCGTTTTTTCCTTTTGCTTTTTTTATCGGCTGAGTCTCAAATCTGAAAAAGCAAAAATCATCAGAAGGACCCACTCGCCAAAAATCGCAGCAGCCTTCATGCTGCTTCCAGCCATTGATAATTTCAAAGATCTTCCTCATTTTTGCTTCAATCTGAGGACTTGCTGAAAAAAGTACCCAATCGAATCGGAATACATGATTTGGATGGAGAGTAAGAGAATCAATTCCTCTTGAAGGAGAATGCACTGTGTCTTTAGCGAAAAAAACAACATCAAGCGGAGCGCATGAATCAAGAGCGAAAGTATGAGCTAAATAATAAGTCCCGTCAATCCTATATTGTCGTATCGTATCTAAGTTGCTAATTGAAATATAATTAATTTTCATAAAATGATACAGACTATCTATATCATCAACTTCAAACGCAATCCCGGATACATGATTTCCATATTTTTTCAAAGCCTGTAATCGCCAGTTATTTGAATCAGATGATAAAGTCGTCTCAAGGATCATTTGACTTCTATCCTGCAAGATTACAATATTGCTAAAGATACCGCCGGGCTCCCTTTTAGAGATTTGTATCTTATATCCTTTTTTTAAAAAGGATCTGGTCAGAGAATCAAGGTTCGAAGTCAAATACGTGATCTTTGCAAGCCGAATTCCACTGCGGTCAATAGTTTGCCCCTGAAGTTCAGAATACGCTAACCCTATGAAAAATAATAAGATATATATGCCTTTTGTCGTCATTCGTACTCAAATTCTCATAAAAAAATGGCACTTTCAGGGCTAATGCCGTGTTGCAGGTGCCTAACAAGAAAACCTGGGGTTTTCTTTCCCCTTTTTGATTAAACATTATAAGAAGGACTGCCTATGAGAATGGTATCGAAAGACAAAGAACTCGTTCCTGGATCGGAAGAACCCTCCATCCGTATCGGCACACCACTTTCACGTCTGCAAGTTGCAATGGTTCAAGAACTTCTGCGCGATACAGGTTGGAAACATTCCGATAAATTCCATTCGAATACTACCAGCAGTTCTGTCCGCCCGACCTTCAAAGTAACACTTTTTCAGGCAAAGCTCGGACTCAAAAGAAGCGAAGTGATCGATAAGTTGAAAAAACAAGTCGGTCCTGTCAAGTTAGAGCCTGTCGGCCGCTAATATTCATTCGTTTTTTAATTAAGCGCTGGTGAACTCTGACCAGTCAAAGATCAGCGCATTACCTGCGGAGAAAAAGCTCCGGCTGCATTCTATTGATATTCTCCGAGGTCTGGCAGCCCTATCCGTAGCATTCTATCATATCTGGGGTCATGACGGAAGCTATGCCTTCCCATCGAACGGTCTCGTCCCAACAACAGCAGATCCCACGCTTTTCACGTATTTGATCTCCCCTCTTCGTTGGGGATATCTCGGCGTTTCTCTCTTTCTCGTTCTTTCCGGATTTTGCATTCATCTTCCGTATGCAAGGAAAAAATATACTTTAGGCAGTTATGAATTCAAAGGTCCTGCTTTTTTCACACGAAGAATTTGGCGGCTCTACCCTGCTTACATCGTTGCTGTTTTGGGTACGGCACTTGTACTCAAAACTTTAAGTAGTGTCCCATCGCTCAATGTTGCAGACCACTTTCCAATTCCCGGAGCATGGGATGTGATCTCGCATCTGACAATGCTTCATGGTTTCTTTGAAAATCAATTTTATTCTATCGCCAGTATTTTTTGGTCATTGTCATTAGAATTTCAGCTTTATCTTGCCTATCCTCTTTTTCTTCTGGCATTCAGGAAATTCGGATTAGGGCGATCAGTCGCTGCTCTTATTTTACTTTCGCTTGCCTGGCGATATTTTGCAATTTATTTTTTGGGCGGCGGACTTATTTCTGTTGCCGCTGAAGGACCTTATGCAAGCATGGGCTGTCTGCCGGCAAGAATGGCTGAATGGCTGGCAGGAGCGTTCGTTGCCGAAATATTCGTTAAAAATTATATTGCAAAAAATAGCAACCAAAAATTTTCAGGAAAACGTCCACTCTATATTATATTAAGTATTTTGTTCTTTGCTGCAGCAATAGTAACAACGTTATCTCAGCCTGCCTGGATCATAACCGATCCGCTCTTCGGATTATCTTTTGCATTTCTCATTGCCGCCGTTATCCTTCCGAACATTCGAAGTGATAGCGGAAAAGAACCTAAAGCAATCGCTGGAGCATTTATAAAGTTAGGGATCATCAGTTACTCATTTTATCTTATTCATTCGCAGTTCGGATGGGTTACCACGTTCTTCGTACCGGCAGAGACCGGTTCTGTTCTGCCAACCTTGCTTAGAATAGCATCACTTTTGGTTTCTATTATTCCAATCTATTACTTTTTCAAATGGTTTGAAAAACCATTCCTCGCACCCCCAAAACCGGAGAGTAAATTGTATCCGATATACTCGGGACTTGGCAAGCTACTTGGCGTACGCTAATCTTTCTCTCAGCGCAGCAAGTGATTTTTTTATCTCATGCAATTCCACAAGAGGCACGGAAACCTGGGTAGGTGGCGGCGGTGGAATAATCGGTATCTGTGCTTCATCAATAATGTCGGAAGATTTAGGTTCAGCTTGAGACCGTTTTTCTGTTTCGCGCTCCTGCTTTAAAATAAGCTTCGCTCCTTCGATCGTATATCTCTCATCTCGCAACAGTTCTTTGATGCGAGTAATGACCTTCACATCTTTTTCTGCATAAATTCTATTCCCAGCACGGTTCTTATGTGGCCGTAATTCATCGAACTCCGTCTCCCAATAACGGAGCACATATTGTTCGATACCGGTCAGCGCACTGACTTCGCTGATGGCGCGATAGAGTTTGGGAATAGTAAAATCTTTCAGCCCGCGCCGCGAACGCTCCGATTGCGCCGAAGGCATATCCGGAAGTTCATCGCCCGGCTTGGATTGCGATACATCGAAAAATTCACCTTGTACCATAATTGTGAAATATGAATGAAGAAGAATTGCATACAAAACTACAACCTTCAGAGGACTTCGGTTTCAATTTCAGACTTGAACAAAAAAAACTTCTCTGTTCCTTTTAGGAAGAGAGAAGTTTTATTCAACATTTTAGTATTTTAATCCATGATCTTCCGCAAAAAAGTAGGTCTATCGTCCCGCACTCTTACTTGGGAAGGTGCTGGATCCCCAAATCTGGATTCATTGGTTTCGACAGCTGCCATAACCGTATCTCCAGCAGCATCTTCCTGCTCTTCGATTGATGGAAGCGTAATGCCTCGGCGCAGGTACGCCGGTGTATCAAATTCCTTTAGGTCACGCGGACCACTGGGAACATGATTCGTTTCATTCGATGGCGTCAGACGCACCGGTGTTGTTGCTCGGAAAGCACCGTTGGATAGACGTTCGAAGGCATTGCCATTTTGTTCGCGCTCGGGCAGAGTGCCGCGATGTGCCATCGTCATTCTTTCGACTTTAGGCATTGCAACTTCCGGTTCAGGAATATCTTCGCGTCCTTCGTTGGTCAGAATTCGTTTGCGCTCTTCGTATTCATCCATCGTCATCGGAGCTGTCATGCGTTCGACACGCGGCGGACGTTTCGTACCGAGAACTTCTTCTGCCGATATATAAGGAATATTTGATTTTTCTTCGCCTGGATATGATAGCCCTGTAAATGTCGGCTTATTATTAAATCCGGTAGCGATCACCGTAACCATAACTTCATCGGTCATGGACTCATCAAGCACGGCGCCAAAAATAATATTTGCATCATCACCGGCAGCATCGTGAATGATTTGAGTCGCTTCCGAGACTTCAAGCAGCGTCATATTTTTTCCGCCGGTAATATTTACGAGCACACCTTGCGCGCCTTGAATAGAAACACCTTCAAGAAGCGGTGAACTGATTGCTGTCTCAGCAGCGATCGCTGCACGATGCTCTCCCATTGCAGTGCCTGCTCCCATAATGGCGTCGCCCATATCGCTCATGATCGTGCGTACATCGGCAAAATCCACATTGATATATCCATGCCGCGTGATGAGTTCGCTAATACCGCGTGTTGCATTATAGAGAACTTGGTTTGCAATTTCAAAGCCATCTAAAAGAGATGTCCCTGCTTGCACAAGCGCAAGTAATTTTTGGTTTGGAATAACGATAAGTGTATCGACGTTTTTGCGAAGCTCTTCAATACCTTCTTCCGCTTGCTTTAAACGTCGTTTGCCTTCGAACGAAAACGGACGTGTGACGATACCGACAACAAGTGAGCCTTGTGATTTTGCGATCTGCGCAACTTTCGCTGCGCCGCCTGTCCCTGTGCCGCCGCCCATTCCAGCAGTAACAAAGACCATGTCGTTGCCTGCAAGGATGCGCGAAATTTCTTCGGCATCTTCATCGACAGCGCGCCTTCCTACCGATGGATCGGCACCTGCGCCGAGTCCTCGTGTCAGGTTTTTCCCGATCTGTAATTTTATCGATGCCTGGCTTTGACTCAGCGCTTGCATATCGGTATTGAAGACGCAGAACTCTACGCCGATAAGTCCTCGGTCGATCATTGCATTGACTGCATTCGATCCGCCTCCGCCGATGCCCACAACTTTAATTTGTGCGCCGTAATCTTCTCTTGTGTCTAATTCGATCATGACTGTTACTCCTATAAACTGTGTAAAAAAAATTTCAATCTTGCGAGGGGGACTTTAATCCGACAACGCAATCCCCAGAGGTTTGCTGAGATCTTATGGTTAACCTCAGGGGATTGCTTCGTCGTCGCTACGCGACTCCTCGTAATGACATATAAATTACAGATGCTCAAACCATTCTTTCATCCGCCCCATGACATTCGGTTTCTTGCGTTCCGATTCTTCAGCGAGACGGCGTTCGTCATCGGAAAGAATTTCTTCCTGTTCTTCTTCATCTACAAATGCATGTAATGTTGATGAAGTATTTTTGAATGCATAAAGCACCAGACCTACTGCTGTTGCATAGACTGGTGATTCGATCTCCTTGACAAGCCCTGCTCCGAAGCCCATTGGCATTCCGATCTTCACCGGCATATCAAAAATTGCTTCAGCAAGTTCGCGAGTACTATTGATCATTGAGCCACCGCCTGTGAGTACAACGCCGGCGCCTAGATTACGAGCAAATCCTGAACGCTTGATCTCTTTAAATGAGAATTCAAGCATCTCTTCCATACGCGGTTGAATGATACGGGCAAGAAGCGAACGCTCGATCTGCCGTGGTTTTCTTCCTGAAAGTCCAGGTAACTGAATAATTTCATCTCGCAAAATATGTGAAACCACTGAGCAGCCATATTCACGTTTTAATCGTTCTGCTTGATCACCAAGGATTTGTAAACCTTTGCGAATATCATCGGTAACTTTTTGTCCGGCGATTCCGATAACTGCTGTGTGGCGAATTGTTCTTTCTTCGAATACAGCAATATCAGTCGTGCCGCCGCCAATATCCACAAGCGCAACACCTACTTCTTTTTCTTCATCATCAAGTACTGCATAGCTTGAAGCAAGCGGTTCAAGTACGATGTCATGAACTCTGAGACCAGCGCGCTCTACACAATTATAAATATTCTGAACTGCTGTGACAAGTCCGTTAATAATATGTACGCTTGCTTCTAAGCGTACACCCGACATTCCGATGGGCTCATAGATACCATCTTGTCCATCGACAATAAATTCTTGCGGAATCACATGCAGGATTTTTCTGTCGCTCGGCAAATGTACGCGTCGTGTATCTTCTATCAGGCGCGTGATATCGTCATTACCTATCTGTCTATCAGGATTTGAGATCGTAACAACTCCGCGCGATTGAAACGATTGAATATGATCGCCTGCAATACCTACGACAACTTCGCGAATCTTTACACCCGATTGGGCTTCGGCTTCGCTGACAGCGCGCTCGATGGAGCGAACGGTTTTTTCGATATTCGTCACAACACCCCGAGACAAGCCTTCTGCCGGAACGGTACCGACTCCAAGGATCGTCATCGTATGCGGCTCGTTAAGCGAGATCGCAGCAACGATTGCGCAGACCTTCGTCGTCCCTATATCGAGACCGACGATCACTTTTCCCGGTTCAAGATTGCCGGGCAGTCCGTGCATCGGTGCTGATGTCAGCGACGATGGTTTTTGATAATTTCCGTTCTGTTCGTTGTATGCCATAAAAGTATCAAGTAAATAAAAATCTTTTTCTTCTGTGGACAGACTTTAGTCCGTCCGTCATCCTTCAATCAATGAATAGCTGCAATCACTTTTGCTTTAGTTGTGTCTGCAATCGGTGATGAATGAGCGACATATGCGCCGCGTTTCTTCACAATGATCTCGCCATCAAAACGCGCATCAATATATATCGCTCCATTTTTCCAAAGCTGGTCTTTGAGTTTATCTTTCCAAAGCGATGCAAGCAATTTGATCTGCGAAGCGAATAAACTTTCTTTCTGTTCGGTGCCATGCAATTTATTTGCTTCAACTTCAAGCGTAGTCTGGAAACGCTCATCTTGCGGCGCTCCGATAAAGATCGGTGTTGTGGTCGCAGCCGTATAAATAACAAATGCTCCTGTTGAAGTCCGACGTAATTCGCCTATCGCATCGTGCAGCGCTGCGTCATTTGTTGTGCGAATCATCTGAATCATTTTTGCCATCTGAAAAATAACTGCTGTGTCGCGTTCCGTTATTCCTCCAAGAAGCGGCACCGATAGTAACTTATCTGGATCTATCAGACCCGAAAGTCTTTTCGGCAAGAAAAATCTGTATTCGCGATCAACGAGAATCGGTTCGCCCGATTGTGAACGTATCATCGCAATCGGTTCGCGTTCATCGATATGGATCACTATCCTATTTGGA
>JANYLL010000100.1 GCA_025357895.1 Ignavibacteriota bacterium | reverse complement strand
AATAGGATCAATGCTGCAAAATAAGCTGTGAGATTCTCTTTTTTGGTTTAGTGAGATTAATAGATTTTTTCAAAGCGTAGTTTCTGATAACATCATCGTAACTTAAGATCATTTTTTCAAGACTCTTTTCCCATGTTTGCTCTTGTCCATAAAGGAAAGCTTGCTTTGCCATCTCGGCTCTCTGCTCAGGGTGATCAAGCAGCAATTCGATCTTATCTGCCATTTCCTCTGCATTCCTGGGTTTCGTGAGAAATCCGGTTATGCCGTGCTTAATAATGCCGCTTGCCCCGCCTTTATTAGCGCAGACCGGCGGCAAACCCGATGCCATAGCTTCAAGGGTCACATTTCCGAATGTTTCGGTTGTTGATGGAAAAACGAAAAGATCACTGGATGCGTACGTTTGAGATAAATTATCTCCTGATTGAAATCCGAGAAAAATACTTTCAGGCATCATGCGCTCAAGCTCATTTCGGGCAGGTCCGTCACCGGCTATCACAAATGTGAAGTCATTACGTTTTGCCCGGAGCAAACGGTAGGTTGCAGCAAGTATTTTCAGATCTTTTTCCCATACAAGCCTGCCTGCAAAAAGAAGCGCAAATTTATTTCTGATCCCTATGTCACTTTTCCATGATTTGTTTCTAAATCGCGGATGAAACACATTCGTATCAACACCGTGAGGGATGTACTGAAGATTTGCAATGCGATGAGTTTGAAGTTCATCAACTAATGGCTCCGAAGGCACATATAATTTTTCGCAGCTATTATAGATATTTCTGAAATATGACCAGCTGAAACGCTCAAGCATTTTGATGCGGTAATATCTGGCATAACTTGCAAAGTGCGTATGATATGTTGCAACGACAGGAATATTATGGGTCTTTCCGTATTTAATAGCGGCGTAGCCAAGCGAACAGGGACTATTGAAATGAAGAATATCAGGTCGAAATTGCTCGAGTTTTTCTTTGATCTGTTTTTGTCCCGGCAAGGCAACACGATAGTCATTGTTCAGGGGAAACTGAACGGAAGGAATTTTATACATCGGCACATTTTGTTCGGCTTCCGGAGGTGTTAAAGCGGAAAAGAAAACATGTCCGATCTCTTTTTCTTGTAAATACTGGCTCGTACGATAGAGCACTCTTGTGACTCCGTCATGGCCCGGTTTCATCGATCCGACAAAATAAGCTATTCTCATACTATATCCCTTTCTTATAATGAATATCCTAATGCAAAATTACAGGATCGACATTTCTTTATTATTAGGAGACTATTACCGAATTGTGATTTCAGAGCAGGAAAATAAGATAGCCGCCAAGACTTTCTGAAAATACTGGCAATTTACTACACTCAATATGAACTTTTTGGCGTAAATGAGCATTTACACTCGGCTAATAAAAGAAATTTATAAAAATGTTCGCAATTGTAGAATTCAGAGGAGAGCAGTACCGCATAGAGGACGGCGCGAAACAGCTTCGCGTTGCCTACTTTGAGGGCGCCAAAGACGGCGAAAAAGTTAAATTTGGTAAGGTTTTGCTTACCGAAGGGTCTGACGGCAAGGTTGCCCTTGGGGGTTCGGTCAAGTTAGAGGCGACTTTCGCCGAGCATGACCGCGATACCAAGATCGTCGTTTTCAAGAAAAAGCGCCGCAAGCGCTATCGGACAACGAACGGACATAAGCAGAATTTCACTGTTTTGAACATCAGTTCATTCAGCATCTAATATTTCGACTTTTTAATTTTTGACTTCATAAAGTTATGGCACATAAAAAAGGCGGCGGATCTACAAAAAACGGACGTGATTCCAACGCACAACGACTTGGAGTAAAGAAATTCGGCGGCGAAGCCGTCCTTGCCGGTAATATCCTCGTTCGCCAGCGCGGTACGAAATTCCATCCCGGGCTGAACGTCGGCATCGGATCGGATGATACGTTATTTGCTCTTGCTCACGGCACAGTAAAATTCGAGCGCTTTCGCTTGAATCGTCAGAGGATTAGCGTTTATCCAAGCGTATAAATTTATTTTATAGAACAAAGAGGCGGACATTGTCCGCCTTTTTTATTTTATAATAATTGTAAAATGTCATTTCGAACGGAGCGCATAGCGAAGAGAGAAATCATTTAAAAAAAATTAATCCTTATTTCCCAACTTTCACTGAGGTCTTCGTAGCTCTTAAAAATCACAACTCCAGTCTCTTCCACAAATCCTCAACTCCCTCAATTTTCTTTGCCTGCAACCCATAGATCACGTCATCTACATATTCATCACTTCTCATGCCGACGAGGATTGAGGAGACTCCTTTTATAGAACGCAGCATCAGAATTGATTTTTGTGAAAGCGAGAGTTCACTATATTCCGACCGAAGTACTTCATCGAGCGCTTTGTGAATGCCGAGCGACCTGTCGTTTGCCTTTGTCAAATAGAAATTAGTAATATGCTCCATCGCAATATCAATGCTTTCTGCGTATTCCTGCAGGCTCTGAAACACCGTTGGATCGGCCTTCACCGTATTTTGCAGAAGATCGAATGCATATTGAATGCGCGGCTTAATCACAGTATAAAGCAGATCGCGCCATTCTTCGAAAGAGGGAAGATGCTCCCACTTCCCATCAAGCCATTCGCCGACAGCAAGTAATTTTTTTACTGCATCATACGCCTGAGGATTAAGCGAAATATCTTTCAGCGGACCGTTTTTGAATTCTTCCTCCTGTAATTTCAGATCGTGTATGAGTTCTGATATTTCAGTCACAGGTGGGAATTCTCTCACCGGATAATCGGCCAGACGAATAAGAGTATTATTTCCGAATGCATTAAGTGGACGATTGATGAGAGCTCCAAGATCTTTTTCGCGTGCAAATTCAATAACTGATTTCGTGGATTTCTCCTGATTTTTTTCAAGCAATCCGCCGCGTTCATAAAGATTCATCGGGAATTGAATGATGGCGAAATGACCCTCACCCCAACCCTCTCCCGGATTACCGGGAGAGGGAGCCAGAACCCCTCTCCCGGTAATCCGGGAGAGGGGTAGGGGTGAGGCTTTCCAAATTTTTTCCAATGCAGTTCTGTCAATTGCATCTTCCGGTTTCCCAAATGTATTCGAACTGATACCATACCACTGAATTCTTCCCGATTGAACTTCGGTTTCGAGATACACAAATGCTTTTTGAATCCGGAATTCATAGGTCTCACGTGCTTCATCTTCGGGGATACCTTCTCGGATCGCCGATTGAATATAGTATTCAGGGTTATGCAGTAAATATATATCGATCGTTTCGAGATTCATTCTCTCAAGCGACCGCGTTATCTGATCTTTCAAAAAATCCGGATGGATAGAATGCCATAGGCCATTACTATAACGTACAAGTTCGCTGTACTCCGAGCCGGACGATAGATCAGTATTCTCATCATCGGCAATTTTAGAAATACGTTCGTAATTCTCACCTTGAATATATCCGCCTTTAGACACAATGATGATCTCATCGCGGCGTATTTCCCCCTCTACTTTTGAAGGAGAGGGTTGGGGTGAGGTTAGACCCTTCAGCACTTTCCCAATAAGCCGCTCTGCATTTCCGTTTGCATAATTTGCGCTCGTATCGATCAGATTAGCGCCCATGCGGATAGCCTTTGTAAGCGCGGCAATATGCTCTGCCACACGTTCATCGCATCGGTACGTTCCGAATCCGACGGGGCTGCACCAAAGCTCCGTTCTTCCAAGCAGGTTGAAATCAGTGGTAAGTTCAGGAAAGCGGTCTTTGAAACGAGCAGTACCTTCAGAAGTTGCAAAACCGGAAATAATGCGATCGGGCATAAAAATTTTGATAGTTAAGAAGCAGGGAAACATGGGATAAGAAGGTGAGGTTCGGAGGAGAGACGAATCCTTTTGAATGGTGGGGTTGTTGCCTACCACTCATTTTATTCATTAATTATGGCATCGGCAATAAAAAATTTCATACGAAAAACTTTCAGATTATATTTAAGCAAAACACCAATTAAAAAGGGAAGGTATCCATTGATGATGATTGCAAATAATATTGCTTCTGAGCCTGTAACCGTGGTAGTTAAAACGAAAGATCGTGGGGTGATGAAGTTGGATTTGGACGATATGGCCCAAATTCCTCTTTATTATAATATCTATGAATGGAGGGATACTCCAACAATAATTTCCCTCGTACAAAATACTAATACTATCTTAGATATTGGCGGAAATATCGGTCAGATGGCTTTACTTTTCGCTCAGTATGCAAAAAAAGTTTATACTTTCGAACCTATATTAGAAACAGCAGAGAGGCTGGCAGAAAATATCAAAATAAATCATCTCGAAAATAAAATAATACTTTCTAAAATTGCTCTTTCAAATTCTAAAGGAAAAATAAAATTTGGATTACCTCCAAAAGGAAATAGAGGAACGGGAAGTACGGTAATTACTGAACAGAGCAAAAATAGAGTCATTGAGGTAGATACTATAACATTGGATGAATTTATAAAGCAAAATAATATTTCCGATGTTGATTTTATTAAAATGGATATCGAAGGTGCTGAATTATTTGCATTGCAAGGAATGGCAGGATTACTTTCAAGTGATAAAAAACCTATTATCATTTTGGAAATGACTATTGTGATGATGAACCAAGCGGGGTATGGTTCGAAAGAATTGCTTGATTTCCTATCTGCTTTCGGATATCAGTGTTATGAATTTACAAAAAATGGACTGAAAGGACCATTATCGGAAGTATCTCCTCTCAGCGAAAACTATTGTTTTCTTACTTCTGAACACCTTCATATGGATAAAGTAAAAAATATACTTCTATAAGGTATATTTGGGTATCTTTTTTTACCCTAAAAAAAATAAATTTTATGAATTTTGGTGTAACTAAATGAACTTTTATGGGTTCTAAGATGGTGCTTATTGTGTCTAATGTCAAACATTCGGGTCATTTTAATAAATAGGAGACTGCACTATGAAAAAAATAGTTGTTCTCGTAAGCATATTTTTTCTTCCCTTATTTGGTCAAGCCCAAGTTTGGCAATACACCGGGGCAATGAATACAGTTCATTGGCTATCCGAAATGGCGGTGCTTGATAATCAGACTGCGCTAGTCGTTGGTGGTTTTGATGGAAGCGATCGAAATCTTGCAACATGTGAAATCTATGATCCTACAACGGGCATGTGGTCGATTACAGGAAGTTTGAACATACCACGTGCATACCCAATGTTAGTTAAACTTTCTAATGGGCATGTGTTATCAATGTGCGGCGGAACAGTCTTTGGCACAGGCGAGGCAACAGGTGCTGTCGAAAATTACGACCCAACTTCTGGAACTTGGACAATCGTGGGTCAAATCACACCGAAATTTTGTCCTACGGTGACACTTTTACAAAATGGCAAAGTTTTGATTGCGGGAGGCCTTGTCGGAAGTAGCGCTACTACTTCTTGTGAATTATTCGATCCAACAACTAACTCTACCACACCAACTGGAGATATGACGACTGCTCGTTTTGTTAATCAATCTGTGATGCTTAATGATGGCAGAGTTCTCGCGACAGGTGGTGAAGGATATACTTTTCTTCGTGAAAGTGAGTTATACGATCCTTCTACTGAAAAATGGTCATCCATGGGATCGATGCAGCAAGGAAGGACTATGGGGGTTCTTACCGTGTTTTCCGATAATACTGTCTTAGCAGCCGGTGGAAGAAATTCTTCATTAACTTTAGCGGCAGGTTCAGAAGAATTCGACCCTGTTTCCCTAACTTGGCAGAGCACAAGCCCAATCAAAGAGCCAATTCACTGGACTTCTGGTATCAGTTTACCGAACGATCGTTTTATGGCAACAGGCGGAATCGTCAATGGTCCGCTTACTGATCCCTATGGATTGATTGATGTCACTACATCTAAATGCGAATGGTATGATCGTACGTTAAAACAATGGTACTACGCACCCGAACTGAACCAAACTCGGTGCAGGCATAATGTCGTGTATATTCATCAAACAAATAATAGCCTTCTCCCAACGGAATTTCTTCTTGTTACAGGTGGACAGATTGGAAATGCCACATTAGATAGTTCCGGCTTTCATTCAAATGCAGGCGGCTTTACTAATACCACCGAAATTCTGGACGTTACTCAGCCTGCATTGCAGACATATATGAGGATGCCAATCAATATTGGCTCAGCAAGCGTAGGATCTTCAAATAATGGCAATCAGTTTAGGGCTTTTTATGCTTCGGATGGCTCGATTAAAGTTGACTATACTCTTACATCAGACGATAAAGTTAAAATTGAAATAATGGCTGTCGATGGTCGTATTTCAAAAAGAATTATGAATCAACAAGTCACTAGTGGCTCTCATGAAGAATCCATTGCAACAAGTGATCTTACTACAGGTGCTTATTTCATACGTTTCTCAAGTGCTTCAATGGATAAAATGTTTAAGTTTATAGTGTCCAAATAAGCTTTATGCTCTTTGTTCAAAAAAGGCTCGCAAGTTTTGCGAGCCTTTTTTGTTTGAAGATTGTAACTTTTGCCCCTCTCAAATGTTATCTTGATATAAGTAATTCATGCAATAAAGAAATTCCTTATGAAAAGCAAGGTTTTCTGTTTTCTTTTTCTGACCATTGTTTGTGCATCATTATCCTATTCGCAATGGACAATGGCTGGCAACGCAACGCTTGGTTCTTATAATTTAATTTACGGTGGCGCGCTTTCCAGTAAGAGCGGAGTTGTTTGGGCAGGCTTACACGAATTATGGAAATCAATCGACACCGGAGTAACTTGGACGAAGACTAATTTGAATACCGGCGGATCTTTTGTTTCCGAGATTAATTTTTTTGATCAAAACATTGGTGCTGTTTGCATATATAATCAAGGTGTTTTTTTAACACGAGACGGTGGTAATTCTTGGACCAATATTCTTTCAATGAATCACTGTCTCGGCGTAGCTTTTAACAGAACGAAAGATGAAATTCTTGTTGCAGACCGTGATAATTTAGTGGGTACGGCAAGCTATTCAAGCGATGGAGGTGTTTCCTGGAAAACACAACGGATTGAGACAAACACATATAGTGGTGCATATCAATTATTAACAAGTGGTGATGGCAAAGCATATATTTTATCAAGGACCTATCAGCAGGGTGCTCATATTTTTGAATCTAGTGACTTTGGTTTAAGTTGGCGAAAACATCAATCGGATGTGGATCTTGATAGTTATTCTTTTGCCATTGACTCTTGCAACCCAAAGCAAATTTATATTGGTAATGAAGAGTATAATCAGATTGACAATGGATTCTCTGAAATATATTCAAGTACCGATAACGGCGATACGTGGATTTCTGTTAATAAGCAATCGCCAAACTTTTTTTCCTCAGCATGTGCGACATCACAAAATGCCGTCTTTGCTGCGACTTCAGGGTCAGGTGTTTACCGGTCGACAGATGCAGGAAAGACTTGGAAATCTATAGGTGGCCCATCCTCGCATTGTGATTCTCGAATGCTCACTGTTATCAATGATAATATAATTTTTGCAATTGACTATGACGGTTCGATTTGGCGTACTACTAATTCAGGCGGCTCCCCAATAGTCAGTTCCATGGGTGGTAGTCTTTCTTTTACCCTCTCCAGCGCTCGCATCATTAAAGATAGCCTTGGCGTGAACGTCTATCTTCCAATTTATTTGAAAGCAAGCAGTGCTATGCCATCGCTTGATATGATTGTACATTATCCTACTTTGCCCTTAGAGTATATTAAATCTATCTTGCCATCCGGCAAAAGCGTTGACGTTGCAGGAGGCGCATGGCCTGGTCGTGCAAAGCTTCATTTTGATGCTGCTGATCTTGCTGCGCGAAAAGATTCACTTATTGGATATTGCGTATTTAAGTGGTCTCCTTATGAATATGATTGCTCCCATATTCTTTTTGATTCGATGCAAGCAGTGATCCCCGAGATGCCTTGCTCCGGAAAAATAACGGCACTGAGTTCAGCCACTGATGGATTAATAGGATCGTATCCGAGTTGCGGACTTGCATTAGAGACGGATATTGATCCTCCGCAATTTATTCCCTCACAAAATAAAGATCATTCAAGCGATACATTACTAGTGAATGACGGGCGCTCAACGGATGAGGGATTGAAGAGCATTACGTGGGTTGCTGAAAAGGGGACTGATACCACAAAAGTTGTTGTCATGCCCGTTACGCCTCCGGTTATACCATGCTATGATGATAAAATAAATCATCGTATCAGAGTTGTACAACTTGATTCAACTGCCGACGGCTGTTATGATTTTACTTTTACGGATTGTCTTTGGCATAAAAGTTACGACACCATTTGCTTCAATGCGCATCTAAAATCCGGAGTCCAAGTGATTTCCGAATCACCGCTGGTGCTCGATGCTAACCATCCTAATCCTTTCTCGCACATCACGACATTATCTTATTCAACAGGCGAGTATGGCATGGTAAGACTTTATCTTTATGACGAACTTGGAAGAGAAGTCGCTCGCATCATTAATATGTCACAACCTTCCGGAAGCCATTCGATAGATTTCGACGGTTCGAAACTTGCAAGCGGAAATTATATCGTGCGATTGGAGAGCGGCGGTAAGGCACTTTCGAGACGAGTGGTAATTGAAAGGTGATAAAGTAACGGAATGATTTCAAAGTCTCGCTGTTCTCTTTCTCCTATGAAAAACAATTTTTTTTCCGCTATACTTTTTTCCTTACTATGTTTTTGTTGGAGCGCAGATTCTCTCGCGCAACTCTCAACTGCCGGTCGTCCGCCGATTCCTAAACTTACAAGTCCTGTCTACGATGAAACCGGTACGCTGACTAGTGAACAAGCCGATGCTTTGCGCCGGAAGCTTCGTGCCAATGAAGATTCTACTTCAACACAGGTCGCAATTGTAATTGTTGCCACAGTAGGTGATTATCCTGTTAATGATTTCGCAATTGATGTCGGGCAGGCAAATAAAGTCGGGCAAGGCAAAAAAAATAACGGAGCAATTATTCTGCTTGCCAAAAATGACCGTAAAGGATTTATTGCTACCGGATACGGCCTTGAGCCAACGCTTACTGATGCGACAGCAAATTACATTTTTCAGGAAATCCTTCGACCGGCTCTTAAAGATAACGATTTCTATGGAGGTCTGGATAAAGCAACTGATGCGATCATTAAAGCAACTGCCGGTGAATTCAAAGCACCTCCTGTAAGCAGCAGAAGCCGCAGTAACTCATCAGGTGGAGGAGCGATGATCCTCGTTGTAGTATTTTTTGTAATTCTCGTTATAGTTCGCGGAATTGCAGGATCAGGAGCGCATCGAACGATCGTCGGGTCAAAAGGAGGTATGTCAGGATGTATGGGTGGTATATTACAAGGACTTTTTTGGTCTTCACTTTTTAGCGGTGGCAGAGGCGGCGGCTGGGGTGGTGGTTCGGGTGGCGGCTTTTCAGGCGGAGGTGGTGGCGGATGGTCAGGCGGCGGAGGTTCTTTCGGCGGCGGCGGAGCAGGGGGAAGTTGGTAGGAAGAATTAAAAAATTAATATGTAAAATTAAAAATTGGGGTTCTGAGGAATATTTATTTCGATGTTGATCATTAATCGATTACTGCAGCCATCGTAAAAATATCGATTTGTTTCGGTTCAGCAATTGCTAAAGTTTTTACCACACTGGCAAGTGTGGCTCCCGTAGTCATAACATCATCAACAATAAGAATTTTTTTTCCTTGAAATTCTCTCACTCCTTTTTTTGAGAGTTCAAATGCTCCTCGGACATTTTCTTCGCGTTCTTCTAATGTAAGTCCCGTCTGTGATGGAGTTTGGCGGACACGTTTTAATAATCCTCGTTTAGCAGCAGGGATCTTTGTGGTTGTACTTATTCCATTAGCTAAGTTTTCCGACTGATTATATCCTCGATCCGAATATCGAGTCCGATGTAACGGCACAGGAATGATATAGTCATAATCGTCATATAAGTCCGCATTTTGTTCGCAGCAAATTGACCCTAGGGTTGTGGCAAGTTTTGGCATCTCCAGATACTTAAAATGGTGAATAAGTGATTGGATGATGCCGCCATTCTGGAAAAAAAATGCAGAGCCAATTTTTATTCGAAAAGGTAATTCCCTGAACAGAGAAGATTTCGGAAGTAGATCATCTTGTATCGGAGGCTCAAAGATTTCAAACTGTCGGAGACAAACGGTGCAGAGATATTTGGCTAGCGGCCTTTTCTTCACATCATGATCATCACAATGCGTACCACAATGGATACATATTCGCGGAAGAAAGAGGTTGAGCATTGTTAGTCTAAATCAAAACATCGGCTGATTTTCTTTTTAAAAAATTATCCTCAATACGTTTGATCTCATCTCGCAAAAGCGCTGCTCGCTCGAATTCCAGATCTGTTGCGGCTTGGCGAAGCTCAACGGCAAGCTGTTCTATTAACCCTTCGAGTTCGCCATGATTCATATTTTTGAGAACAAAACCCGGCGTCAACTCTTTTCCTGCTTTTTCATCTCGTGCAGCCTGGCGTTTTTCTTCTCGCTTAGCAGAAACATCGGCAACGGTCGTCGATTGCATAATATCTGCCCGCGATTTTAATATCGTCGTCGGAGTAATACCATGCTTCAAATTATATTCAGTTTGCAATTTGCGACGTCGATCGGTTTCGTCAATAACGGCTTTCATCGAACGCGTAATCTTATCGGCATACATAATGACAAGTCCTTCTGAGTTACGTGCAGTACGCCCTGATGTTTGCATCAGCGCTTTTTCGCTGCGCAAAAATCCTTCTTTATCGGCATCCAGGATTGCGACCAGAGAAACTTCCGGCAGATCGAGACCTTCGCGTAATAAATTTACTCCGACAAGTACATCAAAGACGCCAAGTCGAAGATCGCGCAAAATTTCAACTCGCTCCAATGCTTCGATCTCCGAATGCAAGTACCGCACTTTCACTCCAACCTTCACATAATAATCCGTAAGATCTTCGGACATTCGTTTAGTAAGAGTGGTAATTAATATACGTTCTTTTTTTACGACACGCTTGCGGATCTCTTCCAATAGATCGTCGATCTGATTCTTGATCGGTCGGACATCAATCGTAGGATCGAGCAATCCTGTCGGGCGAATGATCTGCTCAACGACAACGCCTTTTGATTCATTTACTTCATAATCATCGGGCGTTGCACTGACAAAAATAACCTGATCTGTTTGCTGCTGAAACTCTGTAAAGTTAAGCGGCCGGTTATCCAGTGCGCTCGGTAAGCGAAAGCCATGTTCGATCAGCGTAGTTTTCCGCGCCCGATCCCCGGCAAACATTCCTCGAACCTGCGGAATTGTCTGATGTGATTCATCGATGACAAGTAAAAACTCTTCAGGAAAATAATCCAGTAGCACACTCGGACGTTCGCCTTCTTTTCTTCCGGCAAGGTGACGGGAATAATTTTCGATGCCGGAGCAATAGCCCAGCTCTTTCATCATTTCAATATCGAATCGCGTTCGCTGCTCCAACCTTTGCGCTTCAAGAAGTTTTCCGTTGAGGCGAAAATATTGGAGTTGCTTTTCAAGTTCTTCTTCGATCGCAGTTATTGCACGCTCAAGCTGAGGACCAGAAGTGACGAAATGTTTTGCCGGATAGATGTATGCTCTATCGGTTGATTCCAAAACTTTTCCGGTAAGACGATCTATATAAGAAATTCGCTCTACCTGATCACCAAAGAATTCAACACGGAATCCTTTCTCATCCTCATACGCAGGAATCAATTCGACAACATCGCCGCGAACTCTGAAAGCGCCGCGCTGGAATTCCACATCATTACGAGAATAATGAATTTCATGCAAGGCTCGCATGAACTGATTCCGCTCGATCGTATCGCCGATATGGATGCGGAGCATTTGCCGTGCATACTCATCCGGTGCACCAATACCGTAGATACATGATACCGAAGCGATAATTATCACATCATTTCGTCCGTCGAGCAACGCACTTGTTGCTTTCAGGCGCAGTCGGTCGATCTCTTCGTTGATCGACATGTCTTTTTCGATATACGTATCTGTTGCAGGAAGATAGGCTTCTGGCTGATAGTAATCGTAATACGAGATAAAAAACTCGACGGCATTATTGGGGAAAAATTGCTTGAACTCTCCGTAAAGCTGTGCAGCAAGAGTTTTATTATGGCTGATGACAAGCGTCGGTTTATTATATTTTGCGATCACATTCGAGATCGTAAAAGTTTTGCCCGAGCCTGTGACGCCAAGAAGCACCTGCGATTTATCGCCGCGCTCTATTGCTTCGTTCAGCTGCTTGATCGCCTCAGGTTGATCGCCTGCCGGCTTGTAATCCGATACTAATTTATAGTTCATTTATCGTGTCGTTTCAGCCGGGGGATTTCGTGCGTGCGCACAGTGATATTCTTAGAAATTAATAAGTTACAAGGGCTTCCCGGAAATTGCTGAAGAACCTAAGTCCTTTTTTAATTCATCCTTCATTCTTCATCCTTCCGCCTTCATCCTTTCCCACAAGGGTGCCCATCACCATGTATTCCAATATACGCATAAATTAAGAATATGCAACAGAGGAGAGAAAAAAATTAGTCCCAGATGGGAAGCGGTTCTCATCGAATATTTGTCCCATCAATCGCGGGTCAGACAATTACCCATGCATCACCGGTTCCGAAGCAAGCTTGCCGACAATTTCTGCTTCGAAGGTTTCGAACTCATCTAAGCGAGCTTCCACTTCATCGGCAGGGAAGTAGAGCCGCGCAAGGTTCAAGAATGTATTGCGATGCCGCGCCTCACTGGCAAGAAGGGATTTGTAGAAATCTCTGAGATCAGGATCAGGGACATGCTCAGATAACAGCTGAAACCTCTCGCAGGAACGTGCTTCAATAAGCGAAGCAACAATGAGCTTATCTAAAAATTTCTGAGTCTCTTGCTTATGAATCTGTGAATGCAGCGCCTGTACGTAGGGATCTCCTGCATCATAGTTCAGCGTAATTCCTCGCTCGTTCATTTTCTTCAATACCATACGGAAATGGCTCATCTCCTCGATGGCAAGGTCGCTCATTTCATCAACCAATTCGCTTCGATGGGGGTAGCTATTCAAAAGCGAGATTGCCATCGTTGCTGCTTTCTTTTCGCAATGAGCATGGTCAGCAAGGAGAAGAGCGGGATTTCCTGCTACTCTCCGGACCCATTCTTTATTGGTTTCGCACTGTAATCCAAGCATATTTTTGTTATCAAAGACAACAGTATTTTTTTGAAAAACATTTTTC
>JANYLL010000088.1 GCA_025357895.1 Ignavibacteriota bacterium | reverse complement strand
GCTGGGACAAATACTGGAGTTTTTCGATCTACAAATAGTGGGTTGACTTGGACTAAAATATTCAATACATTATTACCGGGCGAACACATTAGTGCCTTAACTGCGAATGGAAAAAATATTTTCGCAGGTACAAATTCTTCCTTCATTCGTTCAACCGATAATGGCGATAGTTGGAATGTATCAAATCAAGGAATGCCATATGCCCGTTGCAATGAACTCGTTTCGGATGATAGTAATTTGTATGCCGTTACTAGTGGCGGAATTTTTATTTTTACGAGAAATGATGTATGGAAATCGATATTGGCAGGAATCATTAATGTATTGTTCACAAACGATACTATGCTATTAGCTGGTGGAAATTTTATTGCAGGCGCAAATAATTCAACTATTTATCAGTCAATTGATAAAGGTAAAAGTTGGGTTGTAGACAATCCAGGGAATAACTTTGGAGACTTCGCTGTGCTAGCCGCAACCATAAAAGACAATAATCTTTTTTTAGGAACTGATTACCTTGGAGTATTACGTTCCACAAATAAGGGCGTAACTTGGACACAAGAAAACAGCGGATTATCTTCTTTATATATCCATGGTCTTGTTGCAGCAGGCAATAATCTTTTTGCCAGTACAGATACTGCTGGTATCTTCCGCTCAAGTGATAATGGAGTAAATTGGATCCCTATAAATAATGGTTTAACAAGCAAGATTATCTACACTCTTATAGTACACGACATTAGTATTTGGGCGGGAACAATCAATGGTGTATTTATTTCCACTGATTTAGGTATGAATTGGTCAAAGTTAAACGATACAATCATTAACTCTTTAGCTTTTTATAAGAAGGACGTTTTTGGTGGTACTTCACACGGTGTATTTAAACTCATAAATGGGAGTTGGACCCCTGTTAACGAAGGCTTAACATATTTAGGTACATCGTTCGTTGCGACTTCTAATGGATATCTTTTTGCTAATACAGCTGGGGGTGGTATTTGGCGAAGACCGCTCAATGAATTGAGTTCTGTAACTCCAACCGTGCCTCTTACACAACGACTAAATATAGTTTCAAACTATCCAGATCCTTTTTCAACGCGAACAACTATTTCACTTTCTATTTTTAAACATCAATATATTGATTTGAAAATTTTCGATTTACTCGGCAAAGAATACGCCTCTGTTTTCTCAGGGGATCTCAATGCAGGTGACCACAAATTCGACTGGGATGCTTCCAAATTTCCTCCAGGCGTTTATATTGCTCAAATTCAATCTGAGGAAGGAATACAAATACAACGAATGGTACATGTAATATATTAATTTAACTTGCCGCTTCCTCAATCCGCAGATGTAAATGATAAATAATGAATAGGCTAGAATTTCAGCACCTTCTCAATCACCCTCGCAATCTCCTCCACTCCGGGCAGTACGGCATTCATTAAGCCTACATTATATGGAATCGGTACATCAGGCGTTGCAAGCCGTTCGATTGGTGCATCGAGATATTCGAATGCCTCTTGAGTGATAGTGGCGCATATCTCGGCGGTAAAATTGCAGGTCCAATTATCCTCGCAGAGAATTATTGCACGGTTTGTTTTTTTGATGGATGCTAAGACGGCTTCCTTATCCCAGGGGATGATGGTCCGGAGATCAAGAATTTCGACGGACGGACTGAGAGTCCGTCCCACTGGAGATTGTGATGCAGCCACAGCCCTTTCAACCATTGCGCCCCAGGTTACGATTGTCAGATCGCTGCCTTCTTGAACTACTCTTGCTTTGCCGAAAGGCACCATGAATTCATCGCCCGGATAATTTTTTCTGCCGGGTGGAGTATCGAGCAATGCGCGATGCTCGAAGAAAAATGTGGGATCATTTCCACGAAGCGCAGTGCGCAGCAAGCCGACAGCATCTTCGGCATTCGATGGAAATGCAATTCGCCAACCGATCTGATGCGCGAAGATCGATTCATTCGAAACCGAATGCCACGGATCACCCGTCTTCTTTGCATAACCGGCCGGAATTCTGATAACCATCGGAGCGGCGAATTGCGATTTCGATCTCCAGCGAACAGTGCCACAATCATTGATCTGCTCTGTAGCAGGATCAGCATATTTCCGGAATTGAATTTCCGGAACAGGCATCAGCCCTGCAAATGCCATGCCGACTGCTCTGCCGATAATGCCTTCTTCGGATAGCGATGTATCGAAGACGCGGTCTTTTCCGAACTTGACTTGCAGATCAACCGTCGCTCCATGTACGCCGCCTTTAGCGCCGACATCTTCTCCGAAAATAAGAAGCTTCGGATTTTTCGCAAGCTCAACTTCTAATGTTTTGCGAACAGCATCCTGCAAATTCATTCTGATGCCTTCTTCTCTCGTAGAATTTATTTCTATCGGCCTCGCAGAAAAAACATGATCAAGAACAGTAGATGGATCAGGCTGAGGAGAATCCAATGCTTTATCACGAGCCGCGTTGACATCATTTTCAACTTCGATAACAAAGGCATCCCATTCTTTTTTTGAAAATATTTTATTTGCAATACAATATTTTTCTAATTTCGGAAGCGGATCGTTAGCTCTTTCAGTTATTAAAAGCTCAGGTGATTTATAGGATTGAGTATCGACAAATGAATGACCTGATAGTCTTGGAATAGTCATGCGTATCAAAGCCGGACCTTGCCATGAACGGGTATATTCGACAGCTTCGAGAATATTTTTCGATGCGATCTCCGGATCGGTACCGTCGCAATCATAAATTTTTAGATTGGTATAGGAAGCAAGATTTTTTGCAATGTTCTGTCCCGGAGTTTGGAAATCGCTGGTGACGGAAATTCCGTAACCGTTATCTTCGATAAAAAAAAGCAATGGTAGTTTTTGTGTTGTTGCAGCATTGAGCGCTGCCCAGAAACCATTCGCAGCAGTCGAACCGTCGCCGCCAAGAGCAACAGCTATCGCTCCTTTATAGGAATCATTGCTTAAAACATTTGCAAAGTATTGAACGGATTGTGCCCAACCGATTGCCGGAGAATACTGAGCACCGACATCACCTGAAGCCGGAAGTACGGTAGCTTTTCCGCGAGACCTGAGAAAATGCACGACGCCGATATCACGTCCGCCATGAACTCCGCCGGATCGGGCCATCGAAGCCGCCATTGATTCTTCAGCCGTTAAACCCTGACCTAAAACAAAAGGACGCGACCTATAATAGACTGTCGCTCCGTCATGCTCATGATTGATACAATCGGAAAGAATTGCCTGAATCATATCATGGCCGCGAGCGGAGAACTGATATGTCACCAGACCTTTCGGAACAAGCTCCTTCTCTTCGATCTTATCTATTGCACGCGAAGTCAGCACGGTACGCGCAACGCTTTTCCAATCTAAACTAATTGACGATTTCGTTTTTGGCATCTATTCCCTTTGAATTGAAGTCCTGAAAACACTACTTTAATAGGATAATTTCACTTATCAATATGCCAATTTTGGCTAAAAAGGGCATTTTCGATTTTTAAATAAAATAGTTATAGATTTATAAGAACAATTTACGCCGAAATTGGTTATATTTGATTCATTAGAAACTGAAAAAAGACTATTCAACTATTTTTTAAGAAGGAAAGACAATGAAAATATTCACTCATCCTGCGAAATGGTTTTTATCATTTGCATTTGCCGCCCTGCTGGTGACGGGAACGTTCACAAGCTGCGATAACAAGGATAATACATCTTCGCCAACAGCAGCTATACAAATCCAGAATCCGAATCTCAGTCATGCTATTGATATTCAGAACCGTCATACCGAAGCGCTCATGTTGATCGACGGAGTGATCGGAACAGGTACCGGACTTCATGAAGATGGCAGTCCTGCAATTTATATCTTTACTAGCCGCGATAATGTTGCCGGACTTCCTTCCACGTTGGAAGGTATTGGAACTCGCATTCAAAATATTGGTATAGTGACTGCCGGTATTCCCGGTATGAGTGAAGGTAATTATAAAGGTAGCGCCATTCCTCAGGCAGTGGGTTTTACAGGAATAGACCGCAATCCGATGCATAGCGGTTTTAGCATTGGCAACGATAATGAATGCGCTGCCGGAACAATCGGCTGCGTCGTTACAGACAATGCTACCCATTCTATCAATTACCTTCTCAGTAATAACCATGTTTTTGCAAGAGTTAATGCGGCGAATATCGGAGAAAGGATCGATCAGCAGGGTCGTTATGATGCAATACCTCAATGCTCACAAACGGGGCAAGTTGCAAATCTTTCTAAATTCGTAACGATTAATTTCAATCGTAAAGCTTCAAATGTTTTGGATTGTGCTATAGCACAAATTTCGAGTGGAATAGGTAATGTCACGAGCCAAACACCTGCTCAAGCAGCGCCGGCAATACAATATACACCATCGGCAACGACGTTAGCCGCAACGGTGGGCTTAAACGTCATGAAAACCGGACGCACAACCGGCTTTACTACGGGCGCTATCAGCGCGATCAATGTAACGATCAGTGTTTCTTACGGAAGCGGCAAAACGGCAAAATTCGTGAACCAGATCTACATATCTTCTACCACATTTAGTGCTGCAGGAGATTCAGGTTCGCTTATCGTTGAAGCTGTTAATACCGGCAATCCTAGTCCGGTAGGTTTACTTTTTGCAGGCAGTGCAAACTCCACAATTGCCAATCCTATCGGAGACGTCCTGACTGCTTTAGGTGTAAGCATCGTTCCGCAGTAATCAGCCTTTTATAATTTTCAAAGAAAAGGCAGCCAGAATCGGTTGCCTTTTCCTTTTTTTTCATGAGCTGCTTATCAGTTTTTTTATTTCTGCTTAGTATAACTTCAGCCGAATTACAAAAAGATTCGGTTCGCTTATCGCATGCAAGAAAATCAATCCGACATATAATGACGATCTCCGAAGTCTTAAAAAAACATACCGATTCCTGGATGAAAATTCCCGGTGTCATTGGTACCGGAGAAGGAGAGTGGCATGGCAAGCCATGCATAAAAGTCTTTACCAAACATAATTCGAAGATTATTAAAAAGAAAATCCCTAAAGTGGCGGATGGATATAAAGTGGTTCTGGAGAAAACAGGAAAAGTCGAGGCAGGGAAACCTCATCTATAACGATTATATTTCCATTACTTTTTTAGAATTACTTCTGCAGAATGGAACTTGATCTGCAAAAGTTTTCTTTGGGATATAAATAAGATCATCGCAATGAAAAAAATTCTTTTTTGTTTTCTGATTTGTCTTCTTGGCTTTATTTCATGCCAAACTCTCTATACGTATCGTTTGCCGAATGAAACGGAACGAACACGATTTGCTGATTCATTGCTTTGGGGCTATAGTGGTTCTACTATCTCAAGTATCCCTGTCGTTGATGGAAACGGAAGTATTTTTCGTCTTGCCGTCGCTCCAAAGACGAAGATCGAAGTGAAGACTGTTGAAGGTGTGATCTACCGGTTTTACCTTCAAACGGTTAAGATCAGTGGAGATGATGGCTTCCTCGGAACAAGTAAAACTTGGTCAGGATACGATCTATTTAATCATACGACCGTAACGGTTTTAGTCCACGAAGTTAATACGATGACGATCCTCTCAGACGAAAAAGCGTTTATTCCTATTGCAATACGATGATAAATCGTCGGTTTTGGTATAAACATGGTTCTTAATAATTTGATAATATTGGCGTAACGGTAAGGAAATGTTCCCCTCGTATCTTTGCATGTAAATATTCATTACCATAATATAAGATACTATCAAAATACTCTATGAAGACCCCAGTTAATCGTTTTTCTCTCGGACTGCTTGCAGTCATTCTTTTTGTTGTCTCTTTCAAACCTATCGCAGGTTTTGCACAAACCGCCGATGATGCCGCTGCCTTAAAAGGCAAAGTGGATGGACTCGAAGAACGTACTTCAACGCTTGAAAGCACCGTCGCCGGTATGGCTAAGTTGAAGATCACCGGTTACGTTCAGCCGCAATGGCAATGGCAAAATGGCGATACGCTTGCAACTGCTACCAGCAGTCGCAATGCATTCACTATCCGCCGTGGACGTGTGAAATTCACCCATACTTCGGATAATATCAGCGCCGTTATCTATCCTGATATTACGGAGAATGGTGTTGTGATCAAAGAAGTATACGCAACATGGAATGCCGTAAAAAGCGGCGGAAGCAATCTATTCGGTATCAGTATGGGAGCAATGAATCGCCCCTTCGGTTATGAAATTGCCTACTCATCAAGTGCACGCGAAGTAACGGAGCGTTCACTTTTCGAAAATAGATTTTTCAATGGCGAGCGTGATCTTGGTTTGCAATTTTCAATTACTCCGACGATCGGTAGCATCAAGCCTTTGATCGAAGTCGGTCTTTTTAACGGAACTGATAATTTCGGTACCGGACCTTCAGGAGTATTACCTGGCGCGAATAATAAAGCCGGTTTTACATCTGCCCCGATTGGACAGGGATCTTATGCCGCTTCGGGTGCTGATTCATTATTTCAGGTGGGTGTAAATAGCGCCGTTGCAAAAGAAGGTGCATTGCAATTATTCACTCAAGGTGGCTTGCCTGGCGGAACATCGAATAGCGGGGGTGCAACAAGCGGAGGAGTGACAGGCTTTGACTTAAAAGGCAATCCTATTGGCGGTGTAGGAAGCGGTCATATTGCTTTAGGTACATCGGCGGTTATCGGCCAGCCTGCAAAAGAGCTTATCGGACATATCCGCCTTCCGTTCTTAGTAAGTGATGAGTTTAGTTTTGATATCGGAGGTTCTATTTCATTAGGTGGTATTACAGAACCATCTAATATGGTTGGTAAGTATACCGGCACCAACGGAGCGCTTGTATTGAGTGACATAGGAACGAAGGCAGGACATTCATTTAATGTTCAGAACAATACATTCTTGGAATCAAACCGTACTATCATGGGTGTAGACGCTCAATTTTATCTTTCTGTTCTGCCATTTGGCGGCACGATCATAAAAGGCGAATTATATACAGGTCATGTGCCTTTCTATGGTTCGGCATTTTTATTTAGTAAAGCCGACTCACTGGCATTTGGAGCGCCCGTTGCCTCTACGATCATCAAGAATGTATTTGGTTTCTATGCTATGCTCGTTCAGAATCTTTCTGATAATCTTCAGCTTGCAGTTCGTTACGAAAAATATGATCCGAATACCGATGTTACAGGAGCGGATATTTTCTCAGTATCCGGAACCAAGGGCTCAACATTACGCGGTGTTGCGTCGAATTCAGGTTTTGGCGGAGATCTTGCAGTCAACACAATATCTGTTGATGTCAATGTCTTTATCTCCGGCTCTATGAGATTAATGTTCGATTATGATCATGTGACTCAAGAGGAATTCACCAAGAATGGTGGTACATCTGCTGCCCCAGTCATTGCAACGGTCGCCGATCCACATGACGATCGCTTCACATTCCGTATGCAATATAAATTTTAATTTGCTATTTACGAAAGGATAATTTATGAAAAATATAATGACAATGAAAAAAATAAAAATTGTTGCTGCCTCCATTGCGCTTTTTGCAATGGCAGTCGGCTTCATCTTCGCTCCATCTACAACGATCACCATTAAAGGATCTGATACGATGGTACAGCTTACGCAGCGTTGGGCAGAAAAATATATGAAAGAAGAAGCCGGAGTAAATATTCAGGTCACTGGCGGCGGTTCAGGAACCGGTATCAGTGCGCTTATCAACGGCACTACGGATATCTGCACTGCTTCACGTCCGATGAAGGATGCTGAAAAACTGAAACTTCGCGAGCGTTACGGTTTAACAGGTATTGAAGTCCGCACTGCCAAAGACGGACTTACGATCTATCTTAATGAAGCCAATAACGTAAAAGAATTAAGCTTTGCTCAGATCAAAGGCATCTATACAGGAAAGATCAAGAACTGGAAAGATGTCGGCGGAAATGATGCGGATATTATTCTTTACGGAAGAGAAAATTCTTCAGGTACGTACGCTTTCTTAAAAGAGATCGTGCTTAATAATGAAGATTATACAAATTCCATGCAGGCTCTTCCGGGAACAGCTGCCGTCGTGAACGCTGTCAAACGCGATCCGAATGGTGTAGGTTTTGGCGGAGCAGGATATGCAAAAGGCGTGAAAGAAACTGCTGTACGCAAAGGGGACGGCGATCCTGCATACTTACCGCATAAAGAGAGTATCGCAAGCGGCGAATATCCTATAACCCGCTTCCTCTATTTCTATCTTCGTGA